>DUKX01000180.1:0-2551 GCA_013329085.1 Methanofastidiosum sp.
GATTTATTGAAAACTTCCGGAGTAATCCAAGGATTTATCAGTATGAATCAAAATCCAACGACATCAACGTATATAAAAAACACACAAAAAAAAGGTTTTAGGACTTACTCAAATTTTGTAACTTTTAAAGATTGGATTTATGATTTATTAAATACAGAACTTAACTATTTTTCATCAATGATTTCTAAAAAGAGACTTGGAGAAATCATTCAAATGTCAAATTCAGAAAGCGATTTAGTAAATAAAGCGGAGAAATTTCTATCTCTATTGGATGACAATCATGAATAAAAAAAATGGAACTCATACAAGTAGTTTTGGAACAAGTGGAAGAATAAACCATGATTCTACAAAATTTTATAATTCTAAATTATATAGTGAAATTGAAATTGTTGAATCTAAGAATAAGAATGAAAATATTGTTGATAAAAAAAACACAAATATCATCTACAACACTTCTTCCGAAAAAATGTATCAATTAGAAGATAATTCAATTCATTTAATGATTACTTCTCCTCCATACAATGTGACAAAGGAGTATGATAAAGATTTATCTTTAAAAGAATATCTTTCGTTTTTAAAAACCGTCTTCACTGAAACTTATAGAGTATTAGTGGATGGAGGAAGAGCATGTGTTAATGTAGCTAACTTAGGAAGACGACCGTATATTCCTCTTAGTGACTATATCTCGCAAATGATGAATGAAATAGGATTTAATATGAGAGGTGAAATAATTTGGAATAAGGCGGCAAGCGCTAGTCCTTCAACTGCATGGGGAAGTTGGTTAAGTGCTACTAATCCAATATTGAGAGATGTTCATGAGTATATTTTAATTTTTTCAAAAGGTGAATTAAAACGTGATTCTACCAATAAGGAGAATTCCATAACTAAAGAACAATTCATGGAGTGGACAAAATCAATTTGGACTATGAATGCTGAAAGCGCGAAGAGAGTAGGGCATCCAGCTCCTTTTCCTGAAGAATTACCCAAGAGATTAATTCACCTTTATTCATTTAAAGGTGATATTATTTTAGACCCATTTATAGGAAGTGGTACAACAGCAATAGCGGCAGTAAAAGCAGAAAGAAAATATATTGGTTATGAAACAGATATCAAATATATAGAATTGGCAGAATCAAGATTAGATCATTTTTTAAAGCAAGGCGAATTATTTACAAAAACAACATAAAAAATATGAGTCATTTGTTAAATGTTAATACAGCTCTCTTCAAATGGCTCAAAGACCGCAAAAGCAATATCCTTTCCTCCGACGAAATCCAGCATTATTGCAAAGTGGTAAGTGTGATAAATGAGACGATAGAAATAAGATGAGTTTAAAAAAAAATACCAATTGTTAAATTACTAAATATTCTGAATTCAATTTTGATTCCAATCATTGTTATTTTGATTAAAGACAAATCGATGAGGAAGGTGCTTGTAAAGTTCTAAAGTTAACTCAATTTAGATGAAGTAAAACGCCTTGCGCCATGAGCCATGTGCCCTGAGCAAAAAAAATATAGTTAATAGTTTATAGTTAATGGTTNNCGCCACCATGCGAAGACGCACCGTGTGCCATGAGCCGTGAGCAAGAAAAATACAAGAACAAAAGATTGAATAGAAGCATAGAGATTGCTTCTTCGAGGACTCATCGCAATGACAGACAAAAAGAGTGAGTTGGTACGCTGGTGAACTTGTAANNAAGAAGTCAAGAATCAAAACATTGTAATACATAGTAGTTGTTGTATGATAATGTTAGCAATATAGACAAAACCAACAAAGGGGAGATAATGAAAAGAGTATTAACTGTGATTATAATGCTGATGGTGATTAGCATTGGTGTGAAAGGGAAGGGCATATATGATAAGATTAAAGTCAAGGAGAACAAGGATAGTGATATTAAGGGAATATCGACAAGGAGCATAACATTCCAGGGATATATAACAGATACTACAGGAGTTGAACTGCAAGGAGCTGTTATTTTATCATGCACGCTCTGGACAGATTCAACAGGAGGAACGTCTGTGTGGGGAGATGACAGCATCAAGGTGACAGCTGAAGGAGGAGTGATTACAAAGGTTTTATCATTGCCGTATGAGGCATTTGCGAATAATAAAACATTGTACATGGGAGTATCTATAAATGGGGAGTTTTTAGGAAGGTTGCAAATGACGAGTTCACCTTGGTCATATATATCAGAAAGGTCGGACACTTCACTGATGTCATTAAATGCTCAAAGTATTGGAGGGAACAAGGTATCAGAGACAGAACCGATTGTCGGGTATGTTTTAAGATGGAACGGGAGCGAATGGTCTCCGTCGGCTGATACTACAGGGGGGTATTTGCCTGAAAGTTTTTTAAATAATGTCAATGATACATTTGGAATATTGGAAGGAGATTCATTAAGAATAAACCGGAAGCTCTTTGCTGGAGATATCATATTGGGAGACAGTATTTTATGGATAAATAAAATAGTAACTGACCCTCAGGTGAGATTTAAGGCATCCAACTATATTTTTTATGATAAGCAAGATATTTTAAAGTGGGTAAACATTTA
>DUKX01000180.1:2695-3744 GCA_013329085.1 Methanofastidiosum sp.
TTCTTAGGATTATCGGATGTTACAGACAGCAGTATGATGCAGATCAGGCCTTACTCATTAAGGTCATTTAAGTCATTTACGTCGCCTTCAAGGGATACGGACAGCACTTACTGGGCTTTGAATAATGACGGATACATACTGACAAATTACGCAGATGAAGGGTTAAATGATACTACCGTTCAGATAAATGATGGTTATGTGTTTGCAGAAGACAGCATCAAAACAGGAAAAGTTATCTTAAACACTGGCGAGGCAGTTACAAAGTTTATAAAAGTTGGCTCTCATGCCGGAATAATCTTCAATGATGCGGATACATTTTGGCTGGCAAAGGACACTATGGGATTTTAAATGAAAAGATTGTTTTTGATGATTTCATTATTCATAGGATTGTGCGCATATTCTCAAAACTATGTTCTTAAATCATATTCATTTAATTTAGGCGGTATAAGCACGTCAGCGGCGATAAATAATATTTTAGGTGTCACTATAGGAGAATTGATGGCAGGAAGAATATCGAATGAAAATTACACACTTGAAGCGGGTTTTTGGCATTCGAAGAAGAGAGAAAACATGGGTTTGAGCACGGATGAAATAATTGATTTAATTAAGAAGAAGAGGAATGAGTTTATGCTTGGGCAGAATAAACCGAATCCGGTGAAGGAAAAGACGTTGATAGAGTTTTCTTTGCCAAAGGACTGCTGGGTAAGAATGGAATTATATGACAGAAGCGGGAGATTGACAGGGATTCTTATTGATAAGGCAATGAAGAAGGGAAGAAATCAATATGGGTTGAATGTGTCGGGATTAAGTTCCGGCATATATTTTTACAGATTAAAAGCCGACAAGTTCATAATGACAAAGAAGTTAATCAAAGTGAAATAGATTTCACCTTATTTCATAAAAGGCAAAAAACGATAAAAGGCGGCGGGGGTGGAAAAAAGTGACAAAGATGCCGTGAGCCATGTGCCCTGAGCAAAAAACAGTTTATAGTTAATGGTTAATAGTTGAAGGCGAAGACGCCGTGCGCCGTATGCCGTGTGCCGTGAGCA
>DUKX01000134.1 GCA_013329085.1 Methanofastidiosum sp.
GTATCCGAGATGATTACCCATTGATATTTTACTTGTATGGCAAAAATTCAGCTCTTTATGATACGCTTTCTGAAATATCTGATTTTTCAATCAATATTGATGATTTCTCGATCCGAGATATAGTCCCTGAGCTATTCATTGAACGCTTTATTGAAAATTCTCAAAAAATAAAGCTGATACTTGATATGTATAAAGTTCTTTTTGAGATTAAAAATAGCCGGGGAATAGCTGCTGATGACGGTGCAAGATTATTTGATTATGTTGAAAAACTCCAAAAGATATCAGATAGAGTAGATTCTTTTTCTAAAGGAAGTTTTCCAGATGAGAGATTAATTAAGCTAAAAGAAGCACTAAATCTAGAGGAAATGGTTAAAACAATAGAGAAGGATATCAATGAAAGATTTTCTAAAATCATTGAAAGTCAGGATATTGGTATAGCTGGCAAGGACATATTATCAATGCTTTCAGACATAAAACATTCTGATCCTTTGAAAGCTTTTCAGACTTATATTCCAAAACAGCTTGAAGACGCATATAGAAAAATAGTCAAGGAATCTGTAGACAGCTTGAATCAAAAAACAGGTTTAGATGTTTCAGAATTATTCCCTGAAGAAGTATCTTTTCCAATAGAGGCAAACAGAAATGAACTATTTGAAATCAAAGAAAATATTAGAAAAGAAATGTCCAAAAGAGAATTTGAAATAAAAAAAGAGATGATGGATATCTCAGAATTATGGGATTTTCTGAATCAGAGAGTTGAGGAATGTTACGACATTGATTTTTTTGTGGCTATGGGGAGATTTGCGGTTGAAAAGAATCTTTTGATGCCAAAAATATCTGAAAAAGGATTAAGTTTTAGAAACGGTAAAAATGTTTTAATTCAAAATGCTGTTCCAATTAATTATAAGATCGGAACTACAAATGATAATATGGCTGGAAATGAAAATGTTATTATATTGACAGGTGCCAACTCAGGCGGTAAGACTACTCTTTTGAAACTTGCACTTGCCATTCAGATTCTTTTCCAGATGGGATTTCTAGTCCCTGCCGAAGATTCATATGCCTCAATCTTTGATGAAATTGGATTCTTATCTAAGCACAGAGGAGAATCAAGAGGGGCATTTGAAACAAGTCTAAAAAGACTCGTACCGCTTGCAATTGAAGAAAAAAAGAGATTGTTACTTGTGGACGAACTGGAAGCCATTACAGAACCTGGATCTGCAGCTAGGATTATAGGAACATTCCTAAATTTTTTGAGAAATTCTAATACATTGTGTGTCATAGTTACGCATCTTGGTGAAGACATAATCTCTTCGATTAAATCGATAGAAGGTAAGTTGCCAGAGGATATGAGAGTAGATGGTATAGAAGCAAAAGGATTGGATGAGTCATTAGAGTTGATAGTTGATAGGCAGCCAGTCTTCTATAAAGCTGGGAAAAGTACTCCCGAACTAATTGTCGAAAGGCTTTCCAAAACAACTGACGGGAAAGAAAAAGAAATATATCAAAAGATGGTCGATATACTAAGGAAGAAACCATAAAGCTTTTTAATTAAATATCTCGTGTCTTTGTATGGGAGTATATCAGCCTCAAGACTATGTTATATACCTAGGAATTCTTCTTGTTCTATTGGCTCTTGCATTAAAATTTCTTTTCAATAAAATAAAGATTGATAAAACCTTCATAATTGCAATCTCTCCTTATATGATAATGGCCATAGCCATAAGGGTCTTGGTAGATGTCGGATTTTATGAGAGATCAAAAATTTGGAATATTACGCCAGGGGTATACATAGTTGCGTTTGTTCTCGCATTTACTATGATATTAATTGGATTTCAACTTGAAAAGAGAAATATTGTATCCTATTGGAAACTTCCGTTTGTAGTTGGAATTATATGTGCGGTTTATTTTTTAGCTAATCTAATTCCTTTTTTTAACTATCCGTTAAGGATCATAGTTCCTCTTTTAATGGCTACTGGAATTACGTTGACAGTATACCTAATATCGCCCTTATTTTACAAATCTATTAGAGAGTTTGAAAACACAGCAATACTATTTGGGCATTTGCTGGATGGTTGTGCCACATTCATTGCTATTGATTATTATGGATTTGGAGAAGAGCACTTGTTACCTCTTTTTTTGATAAATCTCACTGGTACTGCTTTAATTATGATACCCTTAAAATTAATATTAATTCTCGTAGTAATCTATCTCCTTGATACCCTATACAAAGAAGAGAGAAAAAACTTCAAGGAAAAGGAAGTTACTATATTTAAATATAAATTTAAGGTCACAACATTGATGATGCATAATTTTTACCTGTCCATTAAAGTATTGATTTTCATACTTGGATTTGGCCCGGGATTTAGAAATACTTTATTACCCTCCCTTTTTTGATTCAAAAGACTTATTAATAGTGAAAAATACTTGTTTTTATGGAAAATCCTATTCATATCATTAATCTTTCAAGAATGGTTGTAATGGGCTCAGATCTTTGGAGTTCTGTTAAAACAACAATTGAAAAATTAGGGTATAAAAATCCCGTTGTTCTTGATGACACAATAACAAGAGGGATTGTTGGGAAAAAAGTATCTGATGATTTGAATTGTGATCATTATGAAGTTAAATCCGCTTCAATGGCCGAAGTACATTCAATTGCAGATATTTTGAAAAAAGGAAAATATGATATAGTTGTTTCAATAGGTGGGGGGTCAGTTATAGACGTTGGGAAACTGGCGTCCTTTAATATTTCTATTCCTTTTATTAGTTATCCAACAGTTGCATCTCACGATGGAATAGCTTCGTCTAGGGCATCTATTAAGGACGGTGAAAAAAAATTGTCAATAGAGGCGCAACCCCCTATTGCAATAATAGCGGATACTAAGATAGTGTCCCAAGCCCCATATAGATTCTTGGCTTCTGGATGTGCGGATCTGATATCCAATTATACGGCTGTTTTAGATTGGCAACTGGCTCATAAATTAAAAGGCGAATATTACAGTGAGCATGCAGCATCTTTGTCATCAATGAGTGCCAAGGTGACGATTGACAATGCCGATGTAATAAAAGAAGGATTGGAAGAATCTGCCCGAAAAGTTTTGAAAGGACTTATCTCTTCAGGAGTTGCTATGAGCATCGCTGGTTCCTCTAGACCTGCTTCAGGTGCAGAACATGCATTTGCACACGCACTCGATATGATTGCTGAAAAACCTGCAATGCACGGGGAGCAGTGCGGAGTTGGTTCTATAATGACAATGTATCTACACAGAGAAGACAAGTATAAAACAATAAAGGAAGCGCTTGAAAAGATAAAAGCCCCTACAACTGCTGAAGAACTTGGAGTCACCGATATAGAATTAATAAAAGCACTAACAATGGCTCATAAAATTAGAGATAGGTATACAATACTTGGTGAGAGTGGGCTTACCGAGAGGGCCGCTACTAAACTTGCTAAAGTTACGGGGGTAATAGATTGATTCTTACCCTCCTCCCTAAAAATCTTGCAAAACCAGGATTTTCTTTTGTAGCAGGGAAGGGGGATAATGAATGCAAGGGATGTAGATTCTATAAAACATGTGTTGATAATCTAAAACCTGGAAGGATATATACAGTCTCTTCTGTAAGGAATATTGAACATCCATGTAAAATTCATGATTCTGGTGTTAAAATAGTTGAAGTAAATGAATCCCAAATTGAAGCGGCAATCCCTAAAAAGTTTGCAATTGAAGGCGCAACTGGGGTATTCTCATTTTCTTGTAATGAAAGGTGTCAATATCATGATTTTTGTATTCCCGATGGGATAAAGATCGGCGATAAATTTCACATTATTACAATTAAAGAGAAAATAGAATGTCCATTAAACAATAATATCTTAAGAGTAACCCTAAAAAGAAAAGATTAGTATACAAATCTAGATGAACTCGACTTTTCTCCTCTAAATAGTATATCTAGGACTATTATTGGGATCATTATTGCTAAGGGCATAATGGATTTGGCCTTCTTTTTCATTTTTATCACCTTTAGTTAATATTGTAATACAATAGTATATAAATCTTTCTATCTGTTGGATTATAATAATTTAATAAATATTTTTAATTATGGATATTAATACCTATAGTCAATATGGTTGAACTTTAACTTATATAATTAATAAGGATACTATAATCTAATCGATAGCCATTATATAAAAAAATTAATAATAATATATAATTAATCAATCTTGACTTTAAATCTTATTTATCATTAGTATAAGAATTAAAATTCAATATACAGGAATATTTTTAGTAGTGCTTTAAATTAAATCAATTTTTTTGAATACTGATAGTAGTAACATTTATATATATTAACGTTAGAGATAATGATGGTGAGCATCAATGGAAGAAAATGCCGAAGAGGCCATTATAGAGTATCTTAAAGGTGTAAAAATTGGCGCTACTCCTTCAGAGATTGCCGATAATCTTAATATGTCTAGGGCCACCGCTGTAAAATATCTTGAAATAATGAGGGCGATAGGGCTAGTTGATTATAGAAGGATAGGTATGGCAAAGGTTTACTTTGTCGCAACAAAGCTCTCATATGCACAGCATGTTCTTCTTAGAAAAACAAGAGATTTAATCGAGTCAATAAAAACTGCCGATGAACACATTAAAGTATTGGAGAAAATTCTTACAATACACATTAGTATAATGCAAACTTACAATGCTGAGGATAGGGAAAAATTCGTTAAACTATTCAACGAAACTATCGATAAGATAAAAAAAGGGGAGAATACGGTAGGTAAATAACCTTTTCTTGCAAGAAATCTGCTCCAATTTTATTTATAACAATAAAATTTATAATCCCTTTTATATTCATTCATGCATGGTGGAGTCGTTGAATTATACAAAATACGAAAAAGTAAGAATTATTGGGGCTAGAGCCCTTCAGATATCATTAGGGGCACCTATATTAATTGAAACGTCTATTCTTGACCCTATTAGAATTGCACAAGAAGAAATGAAGAAGGGAGTAATTCCAATAACTGTTGTAAGGGATTAGCCTTATGGGCGTAAACCTGGGTGAAATAGTTCCCAAACAAAAAATTGATATTTCTGATCTAAGTGGTAAAAGTGTAGCTATTGACGCTTATAACGCACTTTACCAATTTTTAGCCATAATAAGGCAGAGAGATGGAACTCCATTAAAAAATTCAAAAGGGGAAGTAACATCTCATTTGTCCGGTCTTTTTTATAGGACTGTTAATTTTATTGAACAAGGGATTAGGCCAATATATGTTTTTGATGGTAAGCCACCTGAATTAAAGTTCCAAACAATTGAGAAAAGAAAAGAAGCTAAAGTCGAAGCAAGAGATAAGTACATCGATGCCAAAGCCCGAGGCGATTTTAAAGAAGCAAAAAAATATTCGCAAATGACATCTTCTTTGAAGGGAGACATGGTGACTAGTTCTAAAGAACTTTTAGATTCTATGGGGATTCCATATATCGAATCGCCATCAGAAGGTGAATCTCAGGCCGCATATGTTGTTTTGAAAGGTGATGCGGATTTATCGGCATCGCAGGATTACGATTCAATACTTTTTGGTGCCCCCTATTTAGTAAGAAATTTAACGATTTCTGGAAAAAGGAAGATTCCGGGTAAGGATTTATTTGTTGATGTTGTACCTGAGATTATAACTAATGAAAATGTACTAAATTCGCTCAATTTTTCAAGAGAACAGTTGATTCAAGTTGCCATACTCATTGGAACTGACTATAATCCTGGTGGAATAAAAGGAATTGGCCCCAAAAAAGCCATAGAAATTGTAAGAGACGGGAAATTTGGGGAATATGGGGAATTTGATCAGATAATTAATCTCTTTTTGAATCCAGATGTTTCTGATAATTATAATATCTCTTTTCAAAAACCAGAAAAGGAAAAAATATTAAAGATACTATGTGACAGATACGAGTTTTCAGAACTTAGGGTGGAGAAGGGAATCGAGAGAATCGAATTCTCACTAGAAAATACTCTAAAACAAAAAACTCTCGATATGTATTTTTAAATCTTAAATCTCTTTAAGATGTTTTCTATTTCTAAAGGCTCACTTATTGTGTAATCGACTATCGTTTTCAAATCATTTTTTCTTTTAGCTTCACTTTCTAGTATTAAGAAACTTAAATCTGCTTCTTCGAAAGCCCCTTTATCATTAATGTCATCGCCTACCATTATTACTTGTTCGTAGGTCTTTTTTAGATTTGATATAATATTTCTCTTACCATCGGGGTCTACTTGAGGAAAAACGAAATTATCCAATATCCCAAGTCTTTTTGCAAGCGGGTATACCGAACAGGGATTGTCTCCTGTAGCAAGATAAATATCCATTCCTTCTGATTGCAGGAAGTCAAATAATTGAAAAACCCCTTCTTTTATCTTACCTGAAGAAGCGACTATATGAGTTATTCTTTCTCTTTCGGAGTCCCCAACAACTCCACATCCAACTAAGGTGCAAATATCATATTGCTTCTTTAGTTTTTTTATCGTTTCGTTAACTTCTTCAATAGTTATATCCTCTGCCCATTTGAGAATTTTTTCTTTATCTATTATTGCGTTTATACCTTTAAAAACCACTTCAAATCCTATATTTAGGTCTTTAATCGAGCGCCCAAGACTTTTTTTAGAATCTTCTAGTAAAAATGTATATCTCGGATCTGTAGTTATCGTTACAAGAAAAAGATTTGGATTATC
>DUKX01000102.1 GCA_013329085.1 Methanofastidiosum sp.
GGGGGGGTCGGATACGACATAAACTGCGGGGTAAGGCTTCTAAAATCTGACTTAACTCATGATGATGTTTTTGAAAAAAGAAAGGCTATTATTGATTCTATATTCAAAAATGTTCCTTCTGGACTTGGTTCCCAGGGTAAAGTGAAATTATCTTCTAAAGACCTTGATGAAGTCCTGATGGTCGGGGCAAAATGGGCAGTTGACGAGGACTACGGCTGGAAAAAAGACCTGAAGTGCATTGAGAGCGAAGGCAGCATGGAAGGAGACCCAAGTAAAGTCAGCAGCAACGCAAAGAAGAGAGGGATGCCTCAGCTAGGAAGTCTTGGTAGCGGTAACCACTTCCTTGAAATGCAGGTCATCGATGAGATTTATGATGAGAAAACTGCAGCTGGATTTGGGCTCAAAGAAGGCCAGATTTGTTTTATGATGCATACAGGGTCTAGAGGGTGTGGCCATCAGATATGCTCTGACTATATCCAGACAATGGAAGGGGCGCATAAAAAATACAATATAAAAATTCCAGATAGGGAGCTGGTATGCGCACCTGTCCACTCTAGAGAAGGGGAAGATTATTTCAAAGCCATGAGTTCAGGTGCTAACTTTGCATGGGCGAACAGGCAGATGATAACTCACTGGATAAGAGAATCTATTTCAAAAGTGATAGGTGAGGATCCAGAAGATTTAGGATTAGAAATACTTTATGACGTTGCCCACAATATAGCCAAGCTCGAAAAACACAACGGCAAGAAGTACTGCGTTCATAGAAAAGGGGCAACAAGGGCATTCTGGAAAGGAAGGGAAGAACTCCCAAAAGAATATGAAGACATTGGGCAGCCAGTTATAATCCCTGGTGACATGGGGACGGCATCTTACATAATGGTTGGAATTAAATCATCCAGTCAAACATTTGGCTCGACATGCCATGGCGCTGGAAGGGTACTTTCACGGAGTGCAGCGATTAAGAAATTTAGGGGCGAAGACATAATTAAAATGCTTGAAAAACAAAATATATATGTCAAGGCGGCCTCTCCAAAGGTCGTTGCCGAAGAGGCGCCTGACGTATACAAAGATATCCATAACGTAGTAGATGTATGCGATAAAGCAGGGCTTGCGAAGAAGGTTGCAAAATTAAGGCCAATAGGGGTGGCTAAAGGATAGTTAATCCTTTACGTATCCTTCGACACTTTGATCCCACATCTTGTAAAAGAAATCTCTTGTTTTCTTTATTGTGGCCTTGTCGTTAGTTATTATCCCAGCTTCAAAGTGGTCATAGAAGCTGTCTCTTGTTAGATCTGAGGAAGAAATCAACGCCTCTCTCTCATCGGAAACTAGGAATCTAGCATGACATTCCCTATTTACTCTGACCTCTGCACCATTTTTCTTTAAGATTTTGAACGCCTTTTTATTGCCTGGCCTTGTAATGTGCCTGAATATGGCTTTTACTTTTGCACCTTTTTTCACAACGTCTATTATAAAAGATACAATGGAGTCATCGAGATACCCTGTAATAAGAAGCTCATTTTGAGTGCTTTCTATGAGATTAATGGATCTATCTTTTATAATTTTGTCTTGGGNNGTGGTGAAGATTAATTCAAAAGGAGATTCCAAAGGCGGTAATTTTTCGTAAGTTACTTTCTTAGATGATATTTCTTCAACTTCTGCAGCCTGGCCTAAAGTATAATATACTCCGGGATCTGCTACTACGCATTCAGTAATCTTACTGATTTCTTCCCACAACTCTATTAGTTTTTTAGGATCTCCATGATTTAAAAATACTTTTTTTGGGGGTTCTTCAAAAGATGAAACATAATCGATTAGATCTGGATGAGAAGCATGGGCAGAGAATTCAATCCATTCTACCCTTGACTTGATCTTTCTTAGTTTCCCATCCTCATCTTTAAATTCTCTTAATCCATCTAAAATTTGTCTGCCAAAAGTTTCTTCAACTTGGTATCCAACTAATATAAGAGAGTTTTTTTCGTCAGGTGCCCATGATTTGAAATAATCAATAACTGGACCCCCCGACATCATTCCCGCAGTAGTAACGACTATTACCGGCTCAGGTGACTGAATTATTTTCTTCCTGTTCCATACCTCTCTAAAAATTGTGCTGTTGAAAGGATTTTCTTTTTTGAAGAGATTTATCATCTTTTGATTCATCCAGTTGGGGTAGTTGTCGTAGATGTCATTTGCTTTGACAAGCATGCCCTCAAGGTATATGGGCTGCGATATCTCGCCCCTTTCCTTTGCCTCTTTTAGAATCATCATTATATTTTGAGCCCTGTCTATCGCAAAAACAGGTATCAAGACATTTCCTTTCTTCTTTTTTGTTTCCTTAATTATTCGGATGAGGTCCTTTTCTCTCTGTTCTATTGGTGGGTGTACGTCACTTCTCATACCATAGGTTGACTCCATTATTAGATAGTCCACTCCGGGTATTCCTTTTTTAACTGGATTTAAAGTTCTAACATCGGAGCCGATATCCCCTGTATAGACAATTCTTCCGTAAGGTGTGTCAAGACATATTTGAGCTGCGCCCAATATATGGCCGGCATCATAAAAAGTAAGGGATATGTCATCATTTATGTAGACCTTTTCTTCATAGTTTAGAGCTACTGCTCTAGCGATCTCTTTTCGTATATCTTCTTGATAATAAGGAACTTTTTCTCCCTGAAGCTCTTGGACTTTGATAAAATCTTTCTGGATTAAAAGTGCCAGGTCCATAGTTGGCTTGGTAAAGTAGATAGGACCGTTATAGCCAAGAGAATAAAAACGTGGTGCATATCCAGAATGGTCAAGATGTGCGTGAGATATAATAACAGCTTCAATTGCGGATATGTTAACATCTGATAAATCAGGATACATTCCTTCCCCAGAAAGCTTTACTCCGCAATCAAAAATAAATATTCTCCCATCAATATCAACTTCAACACAAGATTTTCCGACCTCGCCAGCAGCACCTAACCATCTAATCTTCATAAATGTTCAAAAGTAACAACCTTTAAAAGTTTTGCCAAAAAATAAGTAGCATGGAACCTCAGTATCATATCAAATGTAAGAATGGCGATATATTCCCTTATGTAATCATGCCAGGAGATCCAAATCGGGTTCATCTAATCGGGAGCTTCATGGACGATGTTAAGAAAATTGCTTCTAACAGGGAGTATACTACAATTTCGGGGTATTTCAAGGGTGTAGGTATAAGCGTTACATCAACAGGGATAGGCGCACCTTCAACTTCTATCGCAATAGAAGAACTTGCAAGAATTGGTGCAAAGACTTTGATTAGAGTGGGGAGCACTGGGGCATTGGAAGAAACAATAAAATGCGGAGATTTAATAATAAACACAGCTTCAGTCAGATATGATGGCGCAACAAAAGATTATGTGAATCCATTTTACCCGGCAGTTGCATCGTATGAAGTAACTCTTGCTTTGATAGAGGCGTGTGAAAAACTTCAGTATAAATATCATGTCGGGATTGGCGCCAGCAGGGACACGTTTTATGGTGGGCAGGAGAGGCCTTCTTTTGGGGATTATCACCAGTCATTCATGGACAACTTGATAGATGATTTAGAAAAAGCTAAAGTTCTAAATTTGGAGATGGAGGCATCTACAGTCTTTACACTTTCAAGCCTCTTTGGACTTAGGGCAGGGGCGATACTTGCGGTATTTGGAAATCGCAAGACTCAAGAGTTTGAAGTTAAAGGAGAAGAAGAGGCTGCAAAAGCAACACTTGAGTCGATAAAGATTCTCTCAGATTGGGATAAGATTAAAGAAAAAAAGAATAAAAAATACCTCTACCCCTCTTTAATATAGATTATTAGAGCAAATGTTTTAAAACGACCTAATTTTATACAATTAATCATGCCGTTGTAGCAAAGCTCGGCCATGCGCTAGACTCGTAATCTAGTTCGACGGGGGTTCAAATCCCCCCAACGGCTTCACATTTATTCTGAGTCCTGATTTGGAAAAAGAGTTCAAATTAGGGAGATTTTGAAATCATCAATAAGAAAGGTAAAAACTTATATAAAAGATTCTTTTAATTTATAGAATAACGCCAAAATATAGGGGATTATTCAATTGAATCTTCACAGAAAAAGTAGACTAATTATTTCTTTGATGATTATAGTTTCAACTATATTAGTTTCCCTATTTTCTGCACTATTCATAATGAGATCATCTTACGAAATTGAAAACGACAATATAACAAAGAAAATTGAGAAAACAGTCAAAATAATAAATTACGATATAGCAAATCTGGATTCAACTGCAATTGACTGGGCATCATGGGATGACACTTATTATTTTGCAATAGATAAGAACAATGATTATGCAATCACTAATCTTATGAACGATACTTTTTCTTACCTAGAAATTAATTTTTTTATTATTCTGGATACTGATGGTAAAATAATTTATAAGAAAGCTTATGACTTACTCGAAGAAAAAGAAATAGATTTCCCTAAAAGTTTAGAAAATTCAATATCCAACAATGAAACATTCCTAACAATAAAATCGGACAGCTTCGTAAGAGGAATCCTAAACACTGAAGAACATTCTGTTATTTTAACATCTCGCCCGATTTTGAAAAGCGATTCAACAGGCCCCATAGTCGGGACTCTTATAATTGGCCAGTTTATAGATTCAAGCAAAGTTAATAATTTATCAGAGATATCCCCTAATAATATTCAATTATATAAAATAGATTCTCCAGAAGCAGATCAGATTTTGAAAGATTCACCTATTGATTTCTTAGATGGAAAAAAGACATATTCAAAAGTAATCAACGATTCTACAATTAATGGCTATGGTATTCTGAAAGATATATATGGGGCACCAGGGCTCCTACTTGAAATTGAAGTACCTAGGGATATATATTTAGCATTAAAGAAAACAAGCTTCTATTTTCTATTAGCAACGTTAGGATTCAGTCTTCTTATTGGAATAGCATTCCTTCTAGTACTAGAAAAGGGAATTCTTTCAAAAATTTTCACCCTTGAAAAAGAAGTAAAGCAAATATCAACAAAAAAGGATTATTCTTCTAGATTAAATATTTACGGAGGCGATGAGATTGATTCGCTCGCCTCCAATATTAATGAAATGATTGAAAATATACAAAAATCTTCTATAGTATTAAAAGAGAGTGAAGAAAAGTATAGAACCTTGTTTGAGGAATCAATGGATGCAATCTGGACTACAGAGTTAGATGGTAAAATTATCGCTGCAAACGAAGCTTCAGCAAAATTACTTGATATTCCTCTAAATCAATTGATTGGCTCAAATATCCTAGATTTCTACGAATTTCCAGAGGATAGAATTGGATTTCAAAATAAAGTCGCCGAATTAGGTTCAGTCAAAGAATATCCCCTAGATTTAAAAACTAAAAAAGGGGAAAGAGTATATTGCCTTATTTCTTTTTCTACTTGGCGAGATAATAAAGGAAAGATTATTGGTTACCGTGGGATCGTACACAACATAACAAATAGAATAAATTATGAGAAACAATTATTAGAATTAAATGATACTCTTAAAGTAATAAACAAAATATTAAGGCATGACATATTGAATGAACTCACTGTAGTCATGTCTATATGTGATTTGATAGAGACCGGGGATAATCACCTAAAAGATAAAATGATAAAAACAATATACAAGTCAGTCAATCTAATTGAAAAGATGAGGGAGCTTGAGCAAGCTGTAACTTCAGGTGGGCAGATGAAGATATACAATCTTCAAGATGTAATAAATGAAGTAGTCAAAAATTATCCCAATATAAAATTCTCAATTTCTGGAGATTGTAATGTTGTTGCAGATGGAGCGCTTAATTCTGTAATTGATAATTTAGTTCGCAATGCAGTTGTTCACGGGGGAACAGATAAAATTGACTTCAAGATAAACAACGAGGAAAGATTTTGTGTCATGAAAGTTATAGACTATGGTAAAGGCATTCCTGAAGATATAAAAAAGAATATTTTTGAAGAGGGGGCAAGTTTCGGTGAGAACAAAGGAAGNNCATCTTCGCAGTAAAATTAAGAAAAACATATGAATTTAGCTAAGTGCTATCAAGGGAATTGTCACTATTCTTTGGAGCACAGCTTAATTTTCCAGTATATTCTTTAAGTAATATGCTTCCCGTTAGTATAAACAGTCCTAACGCAAATCCACCTATAACGTCTGTTAACCAGTGGACATTTAGGTATATTCTTGAGAATCCTATTAATAAGATCATAAAAGATGAAATGCTTATTGTGATTCCTTTTATCGCACGAGATTCGCTCTTGTGCATAATAAGATAAGTTAGAAATCCAAAAAATACCACTGCATCAGCTGTATGGCCACTTGGAAACGAAAAGTCTGTTTTAGATATAATTCCATTCAAAGGTCTTGGCCTCATAATTATTTCTTTTAATACCAATAATACTAGAGCATCTACTAATATAGTCATTGAAAAAAATAGGGCAAATTTTTTACAGTATCTTCTCAAGAGAAATACAGATAATAATATTGATATTATAATCATAGATATAAGATCAAAAATAACATCAATTAGAATTGATAATGAAGTAAAGAAAGAAGTTCTAATTTGGGGCATCGCCATATTTAGAAATAAGTCTAATTGAACTAATGTTCCATTATTTAACACTTCTAGAAGTACCACGAGAAATAGTATTAGGAAAAATGTGTTAATAAAAACTATATTCACAGAAGTTCTCATAATATTAATAATAAAAAAATATATTTAAGGGGCTTCTGAGACGGGCCCATCATAAATTTCATCGCCTATCTTTATTTTCGTGAGATTGTTCAATCTTTTTTCAACTTCTTCAATACTCTTTTTTATTTTTTCTATTTCCTTTCTTATCGCCTTAACATCATTTTCTGCCATAATATGACCTCCACTAAAGATTTAAGGGGAAAGGAAACAATAGACATTTTTATGATCATATCAAGATTTTATAATTAATCAATTCTTTCCCCAGTCATTATAATATGTTACTACTTGTATATTTATATATTTTTGGATTTCAATAATATATATCCAATAGGTTTAATAACTAATTTAGTATTCCCCAATCAAAGGTATATCAGGTGAAGAAATGAGACTAAGTGAATTTGAAAAGATGGTTTATGATGGCTTGATGAAGTGCGACAATCTTGAAGATTGTAAGACTATTGTAAAAGAATCAATAAATATGCTTAATGAATTTAAGGATGATGAAAATTCCAAGCCATACTACCTAATGACACTATCAAATCTTTCTACTATGCTTCAGATGATGAGTCACTCTTTGTCAGTTGAGCAGTTTAAGGAAGAGCTAAATAAAA
>DUKX01000164.1 GCA_013329085.1 Methanofastidiosum sp.
CAATAAATGCAGCAGCGATATCCATTACATCTGCTTTTCCTTGATCAACTAAATTCTCATTTTCAAGGTATTCAATAACTTTAGCAAGGGGATACGTCATCTGGCCAGAAGTGAAATCATCTTTCCATCCAAGAACATCATTAAATAGCTGCATCGAAGTTCCCCAGCATTCCATCATGGAAAAAAAATCTTTTCTTTTCTTTTCATCTGATTCTTCAAGATACAAATACGATAAAATAGGGATTCTCAAATGGAAGGCCTTTCTTGCCATAAGCTCATAATTATAATTTTTCATTTCCTCGGTCAATAGGCCCTTATAGGCATAATGTTGTTTTTCAAAAAGAACTGCATTTGAAAAATGTGTTAAAGTATCTTCTAGATCTTTCAAAAAACTTTCATTTCTCCCTATTAGCTTAAAGCATATCTCATACATCTTGAACTCACAGATGTTGGATAAAAGAAGTAAGTTCCTGTCAATTTTTTCTGGATTGTCCAATATGTCATCAATAATTCTCAAATGCATTATCCCGTAAACATCGAGATTAGAGAGCTTTCTAGAAACATCTTCTTTGTCCTTAATATCAAATCCGTCTGAAAGCCAATATGGAAAAAGAAGAAACGTGTTGAATCCTTTCAGAGAAACCTTGAATTTATCAAGAAAGGTAACCCCTAGATCAGAAATTGGTTTTTCCAGACCGCCTATAAAACAATTAACATCACCAAGTACCTGATTAATCTCTTTATCAAAATCATCAAAAAAAATCATAGTATCCCTTCAAGCCAATCACTTATATCTTTTATTTCAAAGATATCTAGAGTATAGACTCTTCTATCCTTATAAGGGATTTCATCTAGTGATTGCTTGAATTCTTTTCCTTTCCCGAATATGTCTCTTGAATGGTAGATCGCCTTATGGACTATTTTGTTTCTGTGTGTAAAAAGAGCCCTGACTGTGTTTTCAAAGACATCATTTATTTCAAATTTTTTATCTANNTTAGACATTACGGATAATCTGGAATAATCGTCTTCTCCTGGTTTAGAAATAAATCTCCTTGCAAACTCTTTTTGGTACAATATTGTTGCAGATTCAAAATTCATTTCAAATAATTTGAATGTTATCTGCGAGGATATGGCATAAGGGATACTCGAAACAACCGTATCAAAATTTTTGTCTTCAAACTTTAGGAAGTCATCGCAGACTATTTCAACATTATCAAAATTATACTCTTGTTTGAGAATATTGACAAGATCCTTATCCATCTCTACAGCAACGACTTTGTCACATACCTTAGATAGTTTTTCTGTGAGAAATCCCAAACCCGGGCCTATTTCAAGGACTTTTCCCTTACCGTAGGAGGCCATGAATCTTAAGACTTCATCAGAAATAAGAAAATTTTGAGAAAAGCTTTTAGAAGGGCTTATTTTGTATTTATCCAAAAGATAAAAAAGTCTGTCTGGTATCATTCCATCTCTTTTGGGGGTCTGCTTACAAAAATAGAATATCTATCAACTTCTTGCATCTCATTGATTATTCTATTTATAATCATTTTTTTTGGATCTGGTATTGATGGAACTCTTTCTTTTATATCACTAAATGATTTGAATAGTCCTTTTTTCCTTTCTTCTAGGATTTCATTCATTAATTTTTTCCCAAGTCCTGGCAAAAGCTCAAGCTTGTGATATCTAATTGATATAGGGCCAGAAGTATTGAAAAACTCGACAAATTTTTGCTCGTTTTCTGATACTATCTTCTCAACAATAAATCTTAATTCACCCTTTGCAGTTGCACTTAGCTCATTGTGGCGGAGTCTTTTTTTAACTCGGGCTATTTTATCCCTTTTGCCTTTACCTATGAAAACTCTTTCATACATTGAAAGATCCTCTGATGGAACTACCTCTAGCAAGGAGAAATAATTTTCACCTATTATATGCGCAATAGGTGTTCTCTTATGAGGCGGGAGATTTTCTCCTGGAAAACCCTGTGGGAGGTAATCCAGAACTATCCCATACTCCTCAAAAATGCCAGTTCTCATCATCATAAATTTCACTTATTTTTTATATTTTGCAATAATTTCCAATATGGATTTAACTTCATCTTCGTCCAATATTAACCTTTCTTTTGAGAATATTACTTCGATGTCTTTCTTGTCTTCTGGAACAATATCGACTATTTTAATTATATTTTCCTTTTTTAATCTTGGAACTTTTTCTGTAAGTTCTGCGGCAACTTTTTCTATATCCTCAATTTCCATTTTGCTGAATTTATTTGTATAATCTAATGAAATTCCTTGTTCATATCCCAATTCGATTTTTTCAGCTCTACTGGAAAGTATCTCTTTTACTTTTGTTATTGGAACAATATCTTCAGAGATTATTTCCTTTCCTATCATGAAAGAACCTCTTTTAAAATACCTGTTTCTTCATATGTTCAGGTCTTGAAATAACAGTCTTTTNNCCGTGAAATCTTGGGAAAGGCATGCCTTTGTGGACAGACGGTTCTAAAATAACGTGAACGGAGTCTCCTACATTAAATACCTGAAGGATTCTTGATACGGGAACTTTTCCCCTTGTTCTCACATCTTTTGATAGTTTACCTCTTGTCTTTATTCTGAAACCATGAGATTTTCTAGCCATTATTACACCTTCTCTTCAATACTAATTACATTTAGCAATACACACTTTATATTCTTACCCAATAATTCTGCAATACTGGGATTTGTTCTCCCCTCATCCCCAGAGATAAGTTCCTTTATATAAAGTCCACCATCACAGTATATCTCTAGTGACGAGCAATTTTCCTTAGAGGTAAGAACTTTATAAACCTTTCTAATTCTTGTTTTATCCGCTCTTCTATGCACAACCCTGTTTGGGGTCTCTTGATATATGTCTCTGTCCAAGAAAAATTCCTCTATTTTTCTCTTTTCTTCTTCAGTTAGGCACACATCAATCTCTGCTAAGTAAGTTTTTCTCATGTGGGTATTTTTTATTTTCTCAACTATTTCCTTTTCAACAAAGCAAAGACCTGAAATTCTCACTTTCCCTTCATTAATTTGATTTACTTCTAGTTCCAGCTTTTGAAGATCAATATCTCGGATTTTTGGGGATTTTATTTCTAGAACAAATGGTCTACCGTTCCCAAGCATTAAAACATCAATGTCTTCTCTGCCTGCGCCATGAAAAGATGAATCCGCACCTTTAGTTTCTTTTAGAAACAACTCAGATATCAACTCCTCAACGCTTACATCATACATTTTCCCCGTATTGCCACACTTTGCACATCCCCGGCCTTTACACCTTGTGCAAAACCATTTGGTCTGCGGGATCCCCCTAACTAGCTTGTTATATCGACCGTAAATAAATAGTGGATTAATAACATACTCTACTTTTGAATCATATGGATGCAAAAGAATAGTTACGTCTTCTTTTTCTCTTTTGAATTCCTTCCCTATGATGGCTCCTATATCTTTTCCAAGTTCCCTGTTCAGCTCTTGTTTGATACTTTCCTGGTACTGAAGACCATATTTCTCTTTGAGCATTTCCTCTTTTTTCATGATCTCTTCTGGAATCTTTGTACCTGCATGAAATGTAAAAAACTCGAAATCAGGGGATATATTTTTCACAATGTCCTCTGCTCTTTCGAAAATATTATCACAAAGAAAACAAGGCTTTTGTTTGTTAAAATTAGTTGATAGTTCAGGATTCAAACAATTCAATAAATTTCGTATTACTTTACCCCTTCTTTCATTTGTTGATATTGAAATCTTCCCAAACTGTCTTCCAAGGCAATGATCGCAGAGAGTAATCTCTCTTAGAATCTCCTTAGAAGTTTTCAATATCATGTAATCTTTATCTCTTTAAAGTCCCTTAAAGGATTTGTCAATTAATCCGTAACAAATCTGTAACTTCTTTACTATCTCATGTTCAGTTGCAGAATCTTTGTGGAAGGGTATGCTTTCAAATTTTTGAAGCAGAGAATTGTATTTGTTCTGGGCGTCCCATATCTTGGAGAGGAGGACTTCTCTGTCCTTGTACATTTTTATAAATTCTGTACAGCCTTCTCTTATCTCCATGATGTCTCTTTCATACTGTATTTCGTAATCTATCTGTTTTATGAGATTCTGGCACTGTTGGATTCTTTCTTTTAAGAGCTCTTGAGATTTCATATCTAGTTCATTTTCAAACTGTTTATAATTAGCAACTATGTCCTTGTATTCGCCTATCATTTCCATAACTAGGGCCTTATCTGACGGCTCTACATAGGAATATCTTGTAATGAAGCCACCAATCTTGTTGACAATCTTATCGATTTTGCTCTGGACAATCTCTTTTTCAGCGTCCTTTATTCTATTGCTGAATTCAGACATCAAAGCCTCTATTTCAAGCCTTAGCTGATCATCATACTCTAGTAACAGTCCCTGCTTTTCTTTAATCAA
>DUKX01000147.1 GCA_013329085.1 Methanofastidiosum sp.
TATTTCTTTAAGACTTTAAAATTAAATAATAAAGGTTCAATATAAATTGAACCATATCGAAATATATAAATATAGGGCATTATAAGCTTCTATTGGTGATGAAATGAAAAAATCCTTTATGATACTTGGTGCAATTGGAGTAATTGCAATCTTAATTTCAGGATTCTTTATAGGAACTTTTTTTTTAGGGCCAAATATATACTCCAAGAGAGTGATTTACGATGAAGGTATTTCTTACTCTGCAGGATATGGTAGTGCTCCTCAGACTGATACCTATTCAAAAACTGTTTCCCAGAGTTATACGGAATCAAGCGAATTAAATTCAAATGATCGAAAAGTTGTCAAAAATGGGAATGCAAATATAGAAGTAGAAAACTTTGATTCGTCCATCTCAAAGATTAAAGAATTGGCTATTGCGTACGAGGGATACGTAACAAACTCAAATATGTGGACTTCCGATACAGAAACAAAAAGCGGCAATATTACAATAAAGGTACCAGAGAAAAGATTTGAAGAATTTGGTGATTCTTTAGTTCAAATTGGAAAGGTTAAATCCAAAGAAACTTCGGCACGCGATGTTACTGAAGAGTATATAGATTTNNGTACAAGACGTTCTTGCAATTGAAGTCCAACTTGGGAGAATCAGGGGCGAGGTAGAAAGCTATGAAGGAAGAATCAAATATCTAGAAAACACGACAACTTTTGGCACATTTTATATAAATCTATACGAACCTGAAAAGATCGTCCATGAGTGGGGCATAAAGAACACCTTTGATAGAGCTATAGATGCATTCATAGTTTCAGTTGCTGGGATAATAATATTGGGCGGATTCTTTATACCAATATTAATCCTTCTAGGGGTAATATACTTAATAGTAAAATATATTAGGAAAAGAGTAAAAAAATAATATTTTATTTTATTTTTTTGGGATTGATTGCGGTACATACTGAGTATTTCTCTCGTTGCCTTTTAACGGAGGTTTGCTCAAAGTATTTCTTTTCCTACTAAGTCCCTCTATTATTGAAAATAATGCTATCAATCCTATTACAATCGCTATGAAAATATAGAACTCCATAATTTCACCCTGTCATTGGTTTAAAAAAAAAGATATATAAAATTATTGGTTGGAGTAATTTTTATTTACCACAGCCACAGCCACTAGATGACCCTCCGTCTCTTCCGCCACCCGCAGAATTACTTGTACTGAGCCCCATTGATTCAGTATCTAATGCAAATAACTTGGATATTTTAGTACTTACTGGACCTTTTCCATCATTTGTTCTAAACCAATATTCGATATCCCATTCTTTTGCCTTTGGTGCAAATTTGAAAAGTTCATCTTCATACATAGGCAATATATACAATATTCCATCTTTTGCATTGTTATCAGTTATATCTGCTTTAATCATTTCTCTTCTTGACCCATTAATAAAGACAAACATATATCTGGGTAGATCTCCATCAGCGTCTTTATATTCTACTTGAAATTTATAAGAAAATGTGTTATTCTTGAAAGTGTATAAAAGAACTCCGTTTTGAAGCTCTGGAGACGTATTTTCTGCTGCTAAAATAGGAGAAACAAATAGAGAAATCGCAAATATCAATGTTAATAAGACCATAATTATTTTGTTCATTTTTTTTACCTCCAATACTGCTTAAGATAAATTTTTAAAAAATATTTATATAAGCTTTTGTATTGGCATGCTATAAAAGTTTCAGGTTCCCCACTATCTTATCAATTTCGTCTTCTGGGGCTGGCCCTATACCCAAAACAGTAATTGTTCCAGGTGGAATTTCTGTTAATCCCGCATCTTTGATTAGTTCAGTTGTCAGTCCAACACTTTTTGCCTCATTGAATACTTTGAGGAGTGAATCTAAATCATCAATCTTCAAAACAACTTTTTTTTGCCCTTCAGAAAACCATTCAGAAAAATATTTATTTTTGTTATTTTCCGATTTTATTGCACAACTTACTGCAGCATGCGCTACTTGAGCAGATAGCTTTCCTTTTGATAATTTCAAATCATCTCTGACAACAATTGCCATTTTATATTTAAATTTGTTAAAAAGGCCAAACAATTAAACTCCCCTAAAAAAGTCTTTTAATATTAAAGTTTCATCTCTTTTGGGGCCATAAGATATCATGCAAATGGGTGTTTTAGTCTGCTCTTCAATATATTTGGTATATGCTTGAAGTTGTGTGGGCAAAGATTTCGCATCTTTTATCTTTTTCCAATCAAAGTCTTCCCATCCCTCAAATTCAGCATATAGGGGTTTACATTCGGATAGTATTTTCATATTTGATGGGAAATCATGGATAATTTTCCCCTTATATTCGTAAGCGTAACAGATCTTAAGTTTTTTCATTCCTGTTAATACATCTATCTTAGTTATTGCAAGTCCAGAAAAATTATTTAATAGACAGGAATACTTGACTAAAACTAAATCAAGCCATCCACATCTTCTTGGTCTACCTGTAGTTGTTCCAAATTCTTTTCCTTTTTCTCTTAAATATTCTCCTTCTTTATCGAGAAGTTCAGTTGGGAAAGGTCCTTCTCCCACCCTGGAAGTATAGGCCTTCGTTATACCTACAATTCTATCAATCTTTTTAGGAGATATTCCACTACCAGTACATACGCCTCCGGCGTTTGTATTTGAAGAAGTAGTAAATGGGTAAATACCATGATCTATATCTAAATGAGTGCCCTGCGCCCCTTCCATCAATATATTCTTACCTTGATCATAGGCATTATTTAAGAAAACGGAGGTATCTTTTATGTAATCTTTTAAGTAAGCCCTATAAGATACATATTCATTAAATATCGATTCAATATTAAGATTAACATCTTCGCCAAATGCATCAAATATTTTCTGTTTAATTGGAACAATTAAATTAAGTTTATCTCTAAAGACTTCTAAATCTAATAAGTCAGAAAATCTAATCCCGAAACGAGATATTTTATCAGAATAACAAGGGCCTATGCCTTTTCTTGTTGTTCCTGCTGCAAGAGCTCCTTTCATTTTCTCTTCAATACCATCAAGGATTCTGTGGTAGGGCATTATTATATTTGCTCTGTCACTGATCGATATATCTGGATTAAAGCCGTCTTTTTTTAATTTTTCAATTTCTTCAATCAGTACTTTTGGATCAACTACTACTCCATTTCCAAGAACAAGGGATTTCTTGTGCACTGCTCCGGAGGGCATAAGGTGAAACTTGTATGTTTTATCCCCAACAACTATCGTATGCCCAGCATTATTTCCCCCTTGGAATCTAACTACAATGTCAGAATTTTCTGCATAGATATCAGTTACTTTTCCTTTTCCTTCGTCTCCCCATTGACTTCCTATTATTGCTAATAACAATTATCTCGCCTCGTGTTCAATATCAAATCCTTTTTTTATTATGATTGCCTTTTTCCAATTTTTATCCTCGTTTGGATAATCACTTCTATAATGGGCCCCTCTAGATTCTGTTCTTTCTAGGGCAGATATGGCTACAGCTTGGGCAACAAATAGAATATTTCTTAATTTGAAGTATTCCAAATAATTTTGTGTTGAGTTTATCTTTTCAAATTTATTTTTTATTTCAGAAAACTCCTTGATTGCAGTTGTTATTCCTTCTTTGTTTCTAATAATCCCAAGATATCTCCACATGATCTCTTTTATCTCTTTAATCAGTTCTTTTTCTGAAGAACTTTCAGTATGTTTAGGTAATGATTCAATATAGTTCTTAGTATCTATGTAGTCAAAATCATTTATTAACGCAAATTCAGATGCATTTCTTCCTGCAATTTCCCCAAACACTAAAGTTTCAGCTAAAGCGTTGCCTGCAAGCCTATTGGCCCCGTGTACGCCACCTGCAGTTTCTCCACAAGCATATAATCCTTTGACATTTGTTTCGCATTTATCATTTATTTTTAAACCGCCCATGAAGAAATGACAGGAAGGTTTAACAAGAAGATTATCTTTAGTTAGATCAATCCCTTTAGTCAAGAAAAACTCTAATTCTTTTGAATATTTTGTTTTAAGAAAATCTTCAGGAACTTCTTTATAGGATATAAAAACTCCGCCGTCTGTGCCTCTGCCTTCAAGCGCTTCTGTAAAAATAGCTCTTGACATGACATCACGAGTAGTTTTTTCTAAAAGGTTTGAATCATATTTTCCAATAAATCTTTCACCTTTACTATTAAGAAGAACAGCACCGTCAGTAAAGATGAATGGTAAAACTAGATAGGATTTAAGTGCTACAGTAGGGAAAAATTGTACATATTCCATATCTATTAAAGAAGCTCCAACATCTAATCCTAGGTAATATCCATCGCCTTCAACATCGGAAGGATTTGTGGAGTTTCTATAGATATTTCCTGCTCCGCCTGTTGCAATTATAATCGATTTAAATGAAATTTCTAAAAAATTTTTCCCATCACATACTATTCCAGATACAACTCTACCTTTCTTTTCAAAGAGTTTGATTAAATGTTTTCCTTCCAAGAATTTTATATCATTATTTTTAGCATATTCCATTAGTTTCAATGGGATTATTCTCCCACACCCAGGACCTGGTGGCTCTACCCTTACAGTTCGTGCGACTGAGTTCCCCCCAGATAAATTGAGGACAAAATTTCCATTTTCTTTTTTATATTGAATTCCATAATCTTCAAGTGAAAGAATGGCGCTTTTTGTATTTTGAGAAAGAATTTTTGCTAATTTTGGATCTGATACATTTGCTGAACCTTTCATTATGTCCTCATAATACAGATCAGAAGAATCATTTTCAGATAATGGCGCATTTAAAATTCCTTCAGAAATTGAACTGCATCCACCCTTTCCCACATATCCTTTGGTCAATATTATTACGTCTTTGACATATTTTTTAGATTCTATGGCGGCCCTTAGACCTGCAAGCCCACCGCCAACTACTAAGACATCACAATTTATCTTTTCCATTTTATAATCCTACCTAAAACTAGCTCTTAAAGAAAGTCTTCTTGGCAGAGGTAACGGTCTTGTTGGTTTTCCTTTGGTAAGATCTAAAAAGCTAGCTTTGAATTCTTCTACAGAAGTATTCTTCTGAGATGAATCGTCTCTAGATCTAATGTTAATTGTGGAATTCTTAATTTCGTCATCGCCTATAACTATAATATATGGAACCCACTCTTTTTCGGCGTCCCTTATCTTCTTACCAAGCCTCAAATCTCTATCATCTATATCTGTCCTTATTCCTGATTTTTCTAAATCTTCTAAGATTTTGAATGAGTGGTCTAGTTGCTCTTCACCTACGGGAAGAACTCTTACCTGAGTAGGTGATAACCACAATGGAAGCATTGGTTTCTTACCTTTCTTAGACTCTAAGTATGCTGTTTCAAGAAGTGCGTAAAGATTTCTCTCAATTGCACCTGAAATTGAAGCATGCAACATCAAAGGATATTTTTCTTTTCCATCTTCATCAAAATATTTGATTTCAAATCTTTCAGTATTTTCTATATCAATTTGAACAGTTGAAAGAGCTGAAGCTTTATTTAATGAATCGACAAAATTAAACTCAAATTTCATCACGAAATAGAATGGCCTTTCATCCCACATTTCAACTAAAACTGGCCTATTAATTAATGACATAAGCCTTTCCACAAATTCTGTATTTTCGTCATAAAATGATTTGACAAATCTTATAGCAACTTCATAGTTTAAATTAAGTCCTTCCATCCATTTCATCGATAATTTAAATTGTTCGATAAACTCATTCTTTGCACTGTCCATGGATATCGCAAGAGTATGCATATCCGGCATAGTAAAAGCCCTTAATCTTCTTAAGCCTACTAGCTCGCCCCTTTGTTCTCTTCTGAAGCTGTAACGTGTCAATTCGTATAATCTAAGTGGAAGATCTTTGTAAGAAATTATCATGTCATGTTTCATGAGATATTGGCCAAAACATGCTGCAAATCTTAAGAAATAATCATCATTTCCAGATTTAACTATATATTGCCTTGCCGGAAATCTATTTAGGTACTTAGAAAGCATTGGATGAGTAATACTATACATTATCGGTGTTTCTACTTCCATTCCCCCGTATTCGAGTATGCTATCGTTAACTCGAGTTTCTAATAACCTCTTGATTAGAACACCTTTTGGATACCACCTCAAATTTCCAGGGTCTGAGCCTTTTTCATAATCAACAAGCTCTAAATTTTTCATGTACTCAACATGCGGCGGAACTATATCGACTTTTCTAGAGTGTGTAACTTCATATTCTGCTAATTTTTTGAGACTATCATGATTTTTAAAATCAAACTTTTCTTGGGGTATAAGATTTAGGGAAGGGTCAAGTATATACCAGCTAGATTTAATTCTTTCCTCTGCTTTCAAAGCTTCAGATACGACCTCACTATCTCCTTGAGACTTAATACTCCTAGAAAGTTCGGATAGAGGATGGCCTTTACATGATACTTTAAAGGCTTTATAATAACCAAAAGGTGCCCTTTTTACCTCATATTCTGTTTTTAATTTATTTTCTAAATCTTTCAATAATTTAATAGCTATTTCAGGAGGTGCGAGATTATTGCTTAAATGCGCATATGGATACAGAAAAACTTTTTCTGATTTAACAGATTTAGATACTTCTGCAACTTCATTAAATGCTTTATCAATCACAGAATCATCGTCACCTTCTTCAACAGCAACGAAGACCGAAAGACAATCTTCCATTCTGCCTTTCTTTAAAGAATCTTCAATCTCCTCAGCTATTTTTGTCTTTGAAGTAATTTCATACTCTAAATAGTCACTATGTATTAAAAGAATCCGCATAGATTCACCATTAAAAAGATTATATTATAGAAGCAATCTTGATGTGTAACTTATATAACTTTCGGAATAGATTCCTTATTTTAGAAAGGTAAATCTTTAATAGTTACAATTCATATATATTTTATGGAAGGAATTCTTGCGATAACTGGTGCAAGTGGAGTTATATACGGCATCAAATTGTTGGAAAATTTGAAAGGTAAAGTACATTTAATTGTAAGTGAAAGCGCAAAGAAAATAATTAAGGATGAAACAAATTACGAGTTAGATAAATTAAATAAATATGCATACAAANNTTTCCAAGATAGCTGTAGGTATTCAAGATAATCTAATCACTAGAGCTGCAGCTGTATCTCTAAAAGAAAAAAGAAAATTGGTTATCGTTCCACGAGAAACGCCTTTGACTTCAATAAATCTAAAAAGCATGGCAACTCTCTCTGACGAAGGTGCCATTATCTTACCTGCAATGCCAGCTTTCTATCATAAGCCCAAAAATATAGATGAACTTACAGATTTTATAGTGGGGAGAGTTTTAGATCAAGTTGGCGTAGAAAATAATTTATTCAAAAGATGGGGAACTTAAGATATAATAAAAATTATTTTAATTTCTTTAGTACAAGTTCAGCACAAATTTGAACAGGATCTATAGTTGGAGATAAAGGTGGGCTATAGCAATTCTCAATTTTTGCCAAATCATTGATCTTAATACCCTTTTGAACAGCAAAGCCTACTGCAAGTGTTCTGGCAAATATACCTTCTTCACCTATAGCTTGGAATCCTAAGATATTGCCTTCTTTAGATGCTAGAATTTTGATAATTATCTCTTTGTAGCCAGGATAATATTCTGCCCTGGACTTACCTTTGTATCTAGCCTTGACATATTCTATTCCCATATTCGATAAATTATCTTCTGTTAATCCAAACGCCCCAATTTTTAAATCGAAGAAATCCATTATTGTTAGATTAATTACGGGATTTAATTCTAAATTTCCTCCAACAGAATTTATTCCAGCAATTTTTCCACTCCTAACAGCATTTGTTCCTAGACTTGAAGAAAATTGCTCACCTGTGAAAAAATATTTAATGCTTGCACAATCCCCGCAAGCGTATATGCCATCAATCGATGTTTGAAGTCTTGGATTAGTCTTTATTCCTTTCTGAACCTGAATCCCACATTCTTTAGCTAAATAAGTGTTTGTTCGAGTTCCAGAAGCCATTATGATTATGTCTGCATCTATTAATTCATTATCTACAATCAATCCATTTATTTTATCTTCGCCAGCTATATTAATTACAGCTTTATCAGTTATCAGATTTATGCCTTTGCCCTTCAAATAATCTACAATTAATTCACTCATGTCCATGTCGATTTGCTGTCTTAATGGCCTATTTTCGTTAGAAACAATCGTTACTTCTAGTCCTCTATTCTTCAGAGCATACGCCATTTCTAAGGATATTCTGCCAGAAATGCATCCTTTACATCCTGCTTTGCACCCCCATCCGTATGCATATATAATTGCTTTTTTTGAAGCGTCTATTTTTTTAGATAGGTTTATTGCATCATCTAGAGTTCTTATGAAATAGATACCTTCGGGATATTTATAGCCAATTTTATAATTGCATGGGATAGCGCCAGTTGCCAGAATCAACGAATCATAACTTATTTCAGAATTATCTTCGAGAATTACTTTTTTATCATGGGGATTTATTTTCTTAATTTCTTTATTAAGCAAAAGATTTATTTTTTGTTTTTCATAGAATTCTTTTGGAAATATTATAAGCTTATCAAA
>DUKX01000042.1 GCA_013329085.1 Methanofastidiosum sp.
AAGTGAAAAAGATATTATTGGCGATATTTGTTATATCTGGATTATTGCTCCAAGGAGTGTATGCAGAAGAAGAGTACATCAATAAATTATGGACGCACAACATGGGCGGAAACGTGTGGGATATCCTGCACGGCGATTTTACTGGCGATGGCGTCCCTGAAGTAGTTGTAGCCTCCGGATGCTGCGGGAATCCTGGGTATGTGACCGTCTTTGATACATCGGGCACCATAGTCTGGCAGGCTAAGATGCCATATGAAGTAAGGACACTTGATATAGGGGATATTGATGGGGATGGAAAGCTTGATGTGGTCTGTGCCTCTACCGATACAAAGATTTACTTCATCTCAAACAGCGGGGAAATAGTAAAGGTGTTCTCTGATTCTGGTGACGTCTTAAAGATAAAAATAGCGGACCTTGACGGAGACGGGAAAAATGAGGTCATTACAGGCTCCACTTACATCAGGGTATTCAAAGATATGGAAGAGGCGGCAAATTACAGCACGTCAAACAGGGTAATGGACATAAATGTCAATGACATAAACGGTGACAAGAAATTAGAGATAATAACTGGTGGCCTTGGAAACTATGTCTATGTTTTCGATAGCGACCTAAATCTTTTGTGGAGAAATCAGAGTAACTCAGTTATATGGGGGACTATCCCGTTTAACTATCTTGGAAATCCATCAATACTTGTTCTGACAAGAGGCTATTATGTCCTAGACAAGGACGGGAACAAGGTATTCCAGAAGAATATGGATGAGTATTTCATTTCGGGCCATGACACAGGCAATATGCTCTTATTGGCCGATGGGAAAGGGAGCCTTAACAGCTACGATTACTCTCTAAATGATCTATGGAACTACAAGGTTGAAAAGGAAGTAAAGGACATCTATTCCTATAAAGAAGGAAATGATGTGCTAATACTTCTTGGGTCAATGGATGAGAACTTCTACATGATAAAAGGCGATGGCAAATTTATTGGATCTGCCAAGGTAAGCTCTTATGTATCTGCAGTTGACAGCTTTAGCGTAAAAAACAAGAGATACGTAGTTTACGGCTCATTTGATGACAATGTCTACACTTACTACAGGGAAACAAAAAATGTCCCGTTTTATGGATTCGGGACAGTGCTTGCGGGCTTGATATACTTCCTATATAGAAGGCGTCAGTAGCTTCTGAATCTTTCGACCACAAAATCTTTTTCAAGAGCGTTGATAAAAGCTGCAGCTTTGGGGCCTGATTCCTTGCCAATCAAGACCTGGTAGATGGCTCCAAAGAGCATTTTTGGCTCTATAGGTATGCTTGTCACTATTTCATAGATCTTATTGTGAAGCTCGACATCAGTTAAGTCTTCTCCTTGAATCAGGTCAGAGATTACCCTTAATCCTTCCTTCTGCTCTTTTGAAAGCTCTATTTTTGGGGGCTCATCCATTAACTCAAACTTTATGAGCTCAGGGGCGTAGAGCTTTACCCAGTTTGCCGCAAGTTTAACCCTTGTTTTTATCCTTTCGATGTCAGTTTCAGAAAGCTCACTTTTTATGTGGCCCTCCTTCTTTAGGATTTTTATAATACGATCAACATCAGAAGTTATCTGGACAAGGACAGCCATGAATCTAAAAGATGGCTGTGCCGGCAGGGCGTTATAGCCCCAGATGTTAGAGAATTCATAGAGCTTGTCGTACTTCTCTCTCTTAGTAATCTCTTCATCGCCAAAGTAAGTTGTCTCAACCCTGTCAAACTCATCGTAAACATTCAAAAAATCAAGGTCAAGGGCAATCTTTAGCTCCTTTGTCGGCTTTGTCTTGACAAAAAGATACCTCAATACGTCAGGCTCCATGACAGACAGGATGTCTGAAGGTAAAATGACGTTCCCCTTGGATGATGACATCTTGCCGCTTGCACCTTTTAAGGATACAAACTCATAAGTTACACCTATTATAGGGGGCTTATTAAATATCTCTTGAATTATCTTCTGCCCTGTGTCGGCGCTGCCACCTTGTGTGCCGTGGTCCTTCCCATATGGCTCATAGTCAACTCCTAACTCTGCCCACCTTGATGGCCAATCCACCCTCCATTTCAGCTTGATGTAGTTTGCCTTTCTTATGTCGGCTGTCTCTTCAAATCCGCACTTGCATGAATAACTTAGGGCATACTCGCCATCATAAGATTTAATTTTTGTCATGTCCTTCCCGCATTTTGGGCAGTAAACTGAAACAGGATACCAGTCAGCTGCGATCTTTTCTCCACCACGCTGGCTGTTCAATAGCTCGATTAACTTGTCCTTTTTATCAAGTGATATCTTGATATTGCTCCTGTAAATGCCCTTTTTGTATTGGTCTGAAGCCCTCAAGAAATCAGGTTTCATTCCAGCCTCGGAAAGTGAAACTTCAAAAGGCTCCATGAAATGGTCGGCAAATGAGCTGTGGCACCCATCAGGGTCTGGGACCTTATAGTCTGGAAGCCCGATATACTCAGAATAATTTGCCGGTACATTTGAAGGGACTTTCCTAAATCGGTCATAATCGTCCCACATGTGTATGTGGCGGGAATTGTATCCCATATCCTTTAGTGCAAGCACTACAAGGCTTGTTGTGATGGCCTCTCTAAAGTGGCCTATGTGACAGAATCCTGAGGGTGTAACCCCAGATTCACATACATACTCTTTCTTCTCTCCTCTTTCAGCTATAATTCTCTCAGCAAAAGTTGATGCCCAGTGCATGTCTAACCTCTCCGTCTGACGTTTGAGTCTTTATCGCATATCTCTTTTAAGACTTGCTCAAAGGATTCATCGTGCATCAAGCGTCTATTTAGATAAACACCTGTCCTACCTATCTTATCCCTTCTATTAAGTACTTGGGAGCGCTCCCTGACAATGTCAATTGAGACATTAAGTATCTTTGATACCTCAGCCTCCCTCCCTGTTATCTCTTCCTCAATGTGGCCTTCTTCATTTGGCCTAATCAATATGAGCCTTTTATCAACACCTGGGACCCTCTTATCTTCTTTCAAATCGTCAAGCTCGATTGCCCCCCCAAAATAGTAGAACTCAATCTCCCTCAACTTTGACTCAGTTATAGGAAAGGTGATTGTTTCTCCAGTAAAAAGTGTAATTGCGCCCTTCACAAGATGCCACGGTGTTGCCTGGATGATGCTCCTTTCTTTTATCCCTAAATCATCAAGTGCCATCTCCAAAAGGTAGGTCTCAGGGATATGCTCTATGAAAAAGTCAATGTCTGACGCTTTATGAACATCCCCTCTAGCCACTGATCCATAAAGGATAGGCTGAAAATCAGAAATCTTTTCCATGACTGTAACTGCCTTGGACCTAATTGACGAAAGCAACTGCCATTTTTCATCGCTATAGGTCACTGTTCTCCTGTGAAATGCGACTGTTTTCTCCTTCATTATAAAAAATTACAGTTAGAAATATAAATCATTATCTTAGGAATTGGATATGAATCCGCTTTATGTAGTGCTTTTAGGCATAATTACGTTCTGGGTTGTCCTTGGAGAGATTAACAAAAGATATAGCCTTTCAAAGTATGGCGTTGATTTCCAGGGGATAATCCTGTTATGGAGAACTAAAAAGTTTAATGACTTTATAGATAATGTTTCAAAGAAAGGGCAAAAGATATGGGGGGCCTATAGCATAATCGGCATAGCCGCTGCAGTGATTGGGATGGTCACTGTGTTCTACTTCCTCTTTTCAAGTGCTGTTAAAGTCCTACTTTCACCTGAACCCTCGCCAGGAGTTGGGTTTGTGATACCTGGTGTCACAGTACCCTTCTGGTACAGCTTGATAGGGCTTATAGTAGTTCTAATGGTCCACGAGGGAGCACATGGAATAATAGCAAGGGCAAACAATATCAGCTTAAAGTCTGTTGGACTTGCGCTCTTTGTTGTATTACCAGGGGCATTTGTTGAGCCGGATGAAGAAGAGCTAAAGAAAACATCAAGGCTCACAAGGATGAAGGTCTATGCGGCAGGCTCTATGGCAAACTTTGTCACGGCATTGNNGGCATAGAGATAATGTCAATTGAGGAATCATCTGGCGCATTTGGGATGTTATCCCAAGGCGACATAATAACAGAGATCAATGGTGTAAAGATTGAAACATTAAAGAACTTCTACGACATTATGCAGGGTACATTGCCAGGCGATACTCTGAAGATAACTACAGACAAAGGCATATTTGATGTATTGCTGAAAGAACATCCAACTGAACCTGGAAAAGGCTACATTGGTATTGTGACCTCTCAATATTACAACTCACCAATTAACATGAAGATTTTAACCCCAATAAGTGGAGTATTATACTGGATTTTCCTATTGAACTTTAAC
>DUKX01000023.1 GCA_013329085.1 Methanofastidiosum sp.
ATCGGAAACTATCAGTATGAAAGAGACTATCAATCATATTGGAATCTTGCTGATAAAGCATCTACTATTGAGCAAAAAGCAGAGTACATAGACAAATATGTAAATGCTATTGAAAATGGAAGTATGAGTGGGTATAATGCTATTATCTTTACTACACCAGACAATTCCTTCGAACAAAATCTAATCGCTCTTAAATCACTCCAGGTAAGACTGCATAAGATATCTAAGATGGATATTAACTCATTTGAATATCAAACTGCCATTTCTCAAATAACACAACAAGAACACGGAAAAGCATATAAGATGATAATGATATTTCAAGGAATATGGTGGAAATGTCATTACTTTTTATTATGGAATTGGATTGGCGAAACAATGATAGGATTATTTATAATAATGCTTTTAATTTCTTCTGTATTAGCATATATATATTATGGTCCTTAAAGAAAAGAACATTATATACTGAATACATCCTACTTATTATTAGCCCATGGATAACTATCATTATCGCATTGTTCTTTAAATAATTTTTAAGAGTACCTCACAGGTACTCTTTTTTATTCTTTGAACAATCCATTCTTACGTTCAAATTAAAACACTTTCTTTTTTCTTTTATATATTTTCTTTTTTCTTTGCAGTTGTAATCTATTAAAATACCCCAGTATTTAATAAATATTTAAATGAATATATAGAAATAAAGATAGAAAGAAATACATACTTCATTATCATAACTCGTAATGTTAAATGAAATAAAGGATATGTTAATGCTTAATCGAAATAATATAGTCCATGTAAATGTTATGTAAATGTAATTAGTATATCTCAATATCAGTATCCATATTTATATCCTAATGTTAGTATCCCAATATCCTTATCTCAATATCAGTATCCGTTAGCAATATATAAATATCTAAAGTATATAAAAAAATAAATAAATAAATATTTAATAATTCCTAAGTAATAAAGTAAAGATTTAATACCCCTAAATTATGCATATAAATTACACGTAAACGATTTTAATAGTCTTGGTATACATAAGTATCATTTTGAAATTTAAATGTCTTATATCGCTTTAAAATGAATAGCATTATGTTAAGTAGGTATTGAAATTGTATATAAGACTACTATGTATTTGTTATATTGTGCAGGGTTATAGGTATATGGAGTGGTTATACTGGAAAAAAGGGTGTATAATAGAGATCACAGATGGAACTTTCTGGCTTCAATCTGTAAATGGTAACAGAGATTGGCACGGAAGAAATATTATACACGATGGATAGTAATTGAAATTCTGAAAAGTTATCTGAAAAGTTGTAGGATTGTAAACAGATGGTTATACAGCGTAGGGGATAAAGATTTATCTGAAATGTATACGGACTGGTATACAGCGTAGGAATTGTCCAGTGGTTACTGAGGTAGGGAGGTAATTAATTACGTAGAGAAAAAAAAGGACCAATTGGTCCTGTAAGTCCTATTACTCATGTAGGTTCTTTTTAGATGCTAGTTCCTTGCGTAGTTTGACTATTTCGTTTTTGATACCTACGATGAATACAGCCATAATGATAGTAGCGAGTACTATTGCTACTACTTCCATAGATTCTGTGAGGAGACCAAGAATGAAGAAAGCGAGGAATACTACTGTGAGGAACATGTTTTGTTTTTTCATGATATTAGGTTTAGGGTTAATAGTATCTACAGCAGAATCGAACTGCTGNNACTGCTAAGCGTTTCTTATTCTTACGCTCTACCATAGTAGATATATAATTACAAACAACAATAACTGATATCGAATAAAAAGAAGGGCACGAAGCCCTCCTTAATAGTAATTACAGCGTTTCACCAGCAGCCATGCTCGAAACAGCAACTGTCTGTGGCATAGATTTGCGAAGATGTGAATACTCAGTACGTCCGTCAGCACCTTTCTTCAATATCAGAGTTATCTCTGCACCTGCTTGTGCTGCTTTCACTGATACTTCCTTTACAGTACCTGAACCGAAGTTCGAAGCAAGTGACTTAATCTTACCGATACAGTCAACACTCTTCTCTTCATCACGTACTCTGAACATTCCTTCTTTCTCAACATATCCTTCAACATTCATTCCTGAAGTGAAAAACAGTTCAGAACCAGGAATAGAATCTTCAATGTGGAAATAATCTCCAGATTTTATTTCTTCGAAATACCTCTGCTTCTGGCAAAGATATCTTTCGTTGAAACCGTCTGAAGATAATACAGAGTATCCTTCAGGTGCTTCTTCATCAGCAGCAACGTGCTTGAATGCATCAACGGTCAACCTTACGGTATAGAAACCATTGACATTACTGAACGTGTACTGTGCCTGACCGGTGGAATCAACCCACGGCTTTACTTTCTTACCTTTCGATCCATTCCAGATACGATCTGAAGAGTTGATAAGAAAGTTAATGAGTTTAACGCGGTGTTCACCGGCTTTTAACTCTGTTCCCTGCGATGTCTTCTCACTGTTGAGGATTGCATCAATTCTTGAAATTTCGCTCATGTCTTTATATATTTATTGGTTAGACAAACAATAATAACTTGATGTGATGGGTAGATAGAAGGAAGTACNNTCAACAACGCGATAACTACGCTGCTTCATATGTGCATCCTGTTGCTTTAACGTAGCACATGCGTAATTAGCACGATGCTCATCTACATACACATCAATAACAGTAGTATGGTCATTTACTACGTCATATTCATCAGTGCGTAGTATTACATAACATTTCTTCGATTCCATAGCATTTGTATTTATTGGTTACAAACATCAATAACTCTAAGTCAGCAATTAATTTCTTCGAATATTTCCCAATCATAGTAACCAATATTTCATACCCCCCTACAAAGCACCCCCTCCCCCAAATTCCTCCAAAACCCTATCCCACTGTAAATTTTTATATACGAAAAAAAATAAAATTTTTTTCACTGTAAATTTCTGGATACAGAATAAAAAATTTTTATGGATATATATNNGAATTAAATTTTGGTGGATTTAATTACGTAGTTGTATAACGGACACAGATAAAAGCAGTTTAACACGGATATAATATGAAAAAGAAACGTAAAAAACAAGCACAAAACACCAATAAGAGTAATGAAAAATTGCTTTTAACTGATGTTAGTAATTCGTTTTGCGA
>DUKX01000239.1:0-1802 GCA_013329085.1 Methanofastidiosum sp.
ATACTTTTCTTACGTCTTTAACCTTAATAGTATTGTCCATCTCTACTATTCTTGCCTCACACTCTATGACGTCCCTTGTGTCACCAGAAAGCTCTAGGTAAGTTCCAAGATCTGTGTCGTAAGTTTTTACATTTACGGACCCTGGAATTGTTCCTGGGCTAATTGTACCAAGGTTAAGGTTTTGGACAAGTATCCTAACTGTGTAGGGCTTATCTTCGCGCCTTTCAATTCCTCTTTCGACTATTTTCATAATACCTCACCTATCCTTTAGTAGCTGATAATCAATATACAGTTACCAGTTTATAAGCTTTTCGATATTGATAATATATAACAATGTTCCAAAATCATTACAAAATATAAACAAAAATGGCATAATACCTTTCAAATTATTGAGGGTATTATTTAAATACTATGAAACTATTGATAATCAATATTTGCCATTGCACTATAGGTTATAGTCAATATTTGATATTCAATTATAAATGCTTAATCTTATATAATATTTGGCTCAATTTAGTATAATGAAAGTTGTTCTTTTAGAGCATACACAAAACCCTGAAAAAGTGTGTGCTGTTGCAGCCCTTACCTCAATGAAAGAAGGAACTCCTTCTGATATGTTGAGTGAAATAGACACAGATAATGCAAAAAAGAGGATTCAACGGGTTGTTGGATATGGTCATTATTCAGTTATAGAACATGCAAGTTTTACTTTTTCTATAGAAGGCATTTCTAGGGCATGTTCCCACCAATTAGTAAGGCACAGAATAGCTTCTTTCACTCAGCAGAGCCAGAGATATGTAAAGATGGAAGATGTTCCATTTGTTACCCCCCCTTCAATTAAGAATAATAAAACCGCAGAGGATATATTCAATAAGAGTCTTAATAATAATACCGAGAGTTATAAGAAACTGCTTGAATTGGGGATAGCTCCTGAAGATGCAAGGTTTGTGCTTCCCAACGCCATTAAAACTAATCTTGTAATGACAATGAATGCAAGAGAGTTACTGCATTTCTTTAATCTTAGATGTTGCAACAGAGCGCAGTGGGAGATTAGGGATATGGCTTGGGAAATGCTGTATCAAGTTCTTGAAGTCTCGCCCGCATTATTTGAAACATCAGGGCCAAAATGTATCGGCGAGGGTATATGCACAGAGGGAAAAGCTTCTTGTGGTTGTTACAAACTGTTTGAAGGAAAAAATATTGATGAAAGAAGGATAATTGTTAAAGAATTTTTTAAGTAATAGTGTGATTTTTATGGCAAGGATGGATATTGACACATATTTTATGAGTATTGCAGAGTTAGTAAAGAAACGGTCTACATGTATAAAACAGCAGGTCGGGGCAGTATTAGTTAAGGAAGGATACATCATATCTACAGGTTACAACGGTGCCCCTAGAGGCCTCCCTCACTGCTCAGAAGAAACATGCCTTAGGCAAACTCTTGGCTCTCTTGAAAAATCCCATTTATGCAGGGGCGTTCATGCAGAACAGAATACAATAATTCAAGCTGCGATACACGGTGTTTCAACTGAAAATTCAACTGTTTACTCGACTCATTTTCCCTGTATGTCATGCACAAAAATTCTCATAAATGCAGGCGTAAAAGAAATAGTTTATGGAAGAGATTATGACCTTGACAATGAAATAAAAATGAGTATGATAAGGGATGCAGGTGTCAGGGTAAAAAAATTGCTCTTGACTGATTAGATGGAAACTACCTTAAGCGACATAAGGACAATTGATTATCCCACGTTTTCTAATGATAGGGCGTCCGCGCTGAAAGAGTCTCTTTTTGAAAAAGG
>DUKX01000239.1:1904-5713 GCA_013329085.1 Methanofastidiosum sp.
ATAACTACATCATAATGGAATATATAGAAGGGGATCTATTAATTGAGGGAAAGTTTGATAGAGAAGACATATTTGATATCACAAGACAGTGCAATGCTCTTGATCAAGCCGGAATAAACCACAGGCAGATTCAAGGCGGGAAACATATTATTTGCGGAACAAAAAACGTCATAATTGATTTTGAAAAGGCCCATTTCTCAAATACTCCAAAAAATGTCACCTCTTTCTTATCTATGTGCTTCCTATCAGACTGCCTTGTTAGGCAGAGAATAAAGGAGATTTTTGATTTTCAAGAAGATTTCATCAAGACACTTTTAAAAGAGTATAAATCCAACTCAAATATAGTAGATCTTATCAAAAATATCCAATAAGACTTAAATATTTTAGATAATTAACATAATTGGTTGTGAGTTAATGGAGTTTGAAAAACCCTGGACAGAAAAGTACAGGCCTCAAAAGCTTGATGATATAGTTGGAAGAGATCCAATAATTAGAAGACTTAAATCTTATGTTGATAAGAAATCAATGCCACACTTGCTATTTGCTGGCCCTCCCGGGGTTGGAAAGACCACAGCGGCCATAGCTCTTGCAAAGGAGATTTTTGGCGAGTATTGGAAGCAAAATTTCCAGGAAACAAATGCCTCAGATGAGAGGGGTATAAACGTTGTGAGGGAGAAAATTAAGGATTTTGCAAGAACTAAACCAATAGGTGGAGATTTCAAGATAATATTTTTAGATGAGTCTGATGCACTTACCTCAGATGCGCAGAATGCTTTGAGGAGGACTATGGAGGTATATACTTCGACCTGCAGATTCATTCTTTCATGTAATTATTCCTCAAGAATCATTGACCCAATCCAATCCAGATGTGCAGTATTTAGATTCGGTCCATTGTCAACTGATGCTGTAAAGACCATGATTAGGAAGATAGCCAAAGAAGAAAAAATTGACCTTAAGGAAGATGGACTTGATGCGATTGCCTATGTTTCTGAAGGGGACATGAGAAAGGCGATAAACGCCCTCCAGTCTTCATCAGGCATAGGAGACTCAATAACAGAAAGTTTAGTATATCAAGTTTCTTCAAGGGCAAAACCTGAAGAGATAAAAAACATGATGAAAGTCGCCCTATCTGGCGATTTCATTTCATCAAGAAAGATACTTCAGGAACTTCTTTTGGGACAGGGTTTGTCCGGTGAAGATATAATAATGCAGATGCACAGAGAGACGTTTAATTTAGAAGTTTCTGACAAAGAAAAAGTTAGAATTGTTGATATGATAGGCGAGGCAGATTTCAGGCTTGTGCAGGGGGCAAATGAATTTATCCAGCTTGAATACCTTCTCGCCAATCTTTCCACAGGATAACGATAATATGCTTGTTGAAAAATACTTCCCAAAAAATTTTTCTGAGATAAAAGGTCAACAGGCACTTGTAAAGGATATTCTAGCATGGATAAATACCTGGGGAACAGAAAAAAAAGCACTCTTGATTTATGGCCCGCCCGGTAGTGGCAAGACCACGATGGTAAAGGTACTGTCAAAAGAGCTTGGATATGATCTAATAGAGCTAAATGCCAGCGATAAAAGGGACCAGACTGTATTGAACAGAATTGTTGGCAACGCCTCTACTTCAAAGACCCTTTTTGGTTACAAGAAAATAATTTTACTTGACGAGGCAGACAATATTCATGGAAAGGAAGATTTTGGAGGGGCAAAGGCTTTACTTGAGATAATAAAGAATACACAAAATCCAATTATTCTTACTGCAAACAGCTACTGGGAAGTATCTCAGGCCATAAGAGACAACTGTAAGCTTGTCCAGTTCAAAAGGCTCCAATCTAGGACTGTCTTTGCCAGATTGAAAGAGATAGTTGTAGCCGAAGGGATTCATGTAGAGGATGAAACCCTCATGAAGATAGCAGAGCAGTCAACAGGGGATATGCGTGCAGCAATTAATGACCTTGACTCCTTGGGCAATAAAGTTGTGAAAGGCGATGAGAAGCTAGTTGGCTCAAGGGATACAGAGACTTCCATATTCGAGGCTCTATCGAAACTTTACATGTCAAACTCAATTGATGTCAGGAAAGACTTTTTTGATGTTGATAAAAAACCGGATGAGCTTCTTCTTTGGATTGATGAAAACACGCCCAAGGCGTACAGAGGAAAAGACCTACTTCAAGCTATGAGTCTTCTTTCAAAGGCAGATATTTACCTGAAAAGGGCTTTTAACACTAGAAACTATTCAATGTGGAAGTATGCATCAGACCTTATGACTGGCGGGGTTTCTGTTGCCGGGGTAAGTGAATCAAGATACATCCCATTTTCCCCCCCAAAGTATTTCCAGGTGTTAGGTTCCTCCAAAAAGAGGAGGGAGATGAACAAGATACTCCTTGAGAAGATTGGGAAAAAGTGCCATTGTTCCAGAAAAGTTGCAAGATCTTATCTACCTATGATATCGGCGTTGTTCCTTAATCCACGAAAAGGGGCCCTCATATCTAACTTTTTTGAATTTGACATGGAAGAAATAAAATTTATTGATGAGAAAAATTATAGGAAAATTGAATTGGCGAGAGAAGAGCTTTTAAAGGAGCCAGAAAAAAAGGAGAAAATTGAGGCAGTTCCAATAACAAGTGACAAAAAAATAGAATCAAAGAAAGAAGCTACTCAAAAAGGAAAGGAACTCCCAAAAGAAACAGAAAAACAGAAAGAGGACAAGCAGAAGAATCAACAAAAAACACTTTTTGACTTTTAGAGGAAGAGAATATGCCGGAACATTCTATATCGTCAGCTCTCGACAAGATACCAAAATCTGGTATCAGAAAATTATTTGACCTTGCACAGAGCATGGAAGGTATAATAAGTCTTGGTATAGGTGAGCCTGATTTTGATACACCGCCACACATAATTGAAGCTGCTATTAAAGCCCTAAAAGAGGGAAAAACTTACTATTCTCCAAATTCTGGAATTTTAGAGTTGAGGCAGGCCATTTCTGAAAAGATGAAAAAACAAAACAGCATTGATGTACCTGAAAATGAAATCATGGTCACTATCGGCGGGGGAGAGGCCTTATCACTTGCAATCCAATCTTCAATTAAGACTGGAGATGGGGTCATTGTTCCATCGCCTGCATTTGTTGCCTATGTTCCGACGGTCATGCTTTCTGGGGGGATTCCAATAGAAGTTGAATGTAAGGAAGATGAAAACTTTATCTTAAATCCTGAACTTCTAGAAGAAAAAATAACTGAAAAGACAGAACTATTGATACTAAATTCCCCATCAAATCCAACAGGCGCAGTCATGAGTAAAAATGACTTGGAGAAGATTTCTGATATAATTATGGAATATAATCTAAAAGTAATATCGGATGAAGTTTATGAGAGTCTTATCTACGATGGCAAAAAACACGTAAGCATGGCATCTCTTAACGGTATGGAAGAGAATGTTATAACAGTTAACTCATTTTCTAAAACTTATTCTATGACTGGGTGGAGAGTTGGATACCTATCTTCAAAGGATGAAAGCCTATTTGACAGAATGCTAAAGCTGCACATGTACGGCCCGGTGTGTAATAATACATTCGCACAGTTTGGTGCCTTGGAAGCCCTAAAAGGGCCTCAGCATTTTGTTGATAATATGCGGGACGAATTTAGAGATAGAAGAGACCTACTTTTGAAAAGAATTCAGAAGATGAACGGAGTAAGTGCAATCAAACCTGAAGGCGCATTCTATTTATTTATGAACATATCACAAACAAAAATGAAGTCAGAAGAGTTTTCTGAAAAACTGTTGAATCAAGAAAAGGTGGTCACAGT
>DUKX01000239.1:5782-9842 GCA_013329085.1 Methanofastidiosum sp.
CACTCGCAGGTCATTGCAAGTATGGGAAAATCATTTTTATCAGATGTAATATTGAACTCCTTGTTGCACTTGTTGCAGTGAACTCTTGGTTTTAGGAATGTTATATCGAGTTTGGCATCTTCTGCGATTGTTCCTTTTGAAATTACATCAAAACAGAAGGTAAGCTGTTCAGTATTAACTAGGAGAATTTCGCCCATCTCTAGCTTAATTGATTTTATTTTTTTGGCCTTTTCTTTTTTTGCTGCCTCCAATACAGTCTTTAACATGCCATCGGCAAGGGAAAGTTCATGCATAAATTCACCAATACACTTTTATATTCTGTCAAATGATTATTTAAAAGCTTAGGGGGATCATTTTGAAGGACTATATAATATGGCCATCTTATCTTGATAAAAATCTTTCAAAGAAAGACGGTAGAAAACTTCCAAAAAATTTGGCATTGGACCACCCAAAATTCGATGAGATTAAAAAAGCTCTGGAGGCTACTGGGATAAATCATGAGATTGATAAGAACTCAAGGTACCCCAAGGAGCAGGGAAGAGATGACAGAAATCTTGGGAGATTCATAGTTGAAAAAAAGTTCTCCAAGAATGAGATACTTAGAAAAATATCAAAAGAGATAAGAAAAAACAGGGGCTGAACTTAAGATCTGTCCTGTAAAGTTTCAACTTCAGGTATAATCCTTTTTCCTGCGGCAACTTTATCTATGCTGTGGACAGTGCCGCCAAGCTTTTCTATCTCCTCTTTTAATAACTCATAATCAATTGAATCTCCTTGTATCGAAAGTTTCACTGTTTCAGTTTTCTGGTCTATCTCAACGACGGAGATATTGACACCTATAATCCCAGGGATTTCAGATAACTTATTTGCAAAATCGGGGAGTATTGGTTTATGAGGTTTTAAAACATCAAGAACTATCATCCTAATTGAACTCATAAATCTACCTAACTTAGTGATTATATTAAGTTTTATAATAGTTTCGGTTTTTTAATTGAATTATTTTTTGAGTATATACCCTCTTTTTTCCTGAAAATGGCCCCATGGGATAACCTTATATTTTAATTTTTTTTATTTCCAAATACAGACCAATACGTTAATGGTGAAATTATTATGAAAAGGCCTATGGTTACTATTGACGGAAACGAAGCTGCCGCATATACAGCTTATCATGTTAATGAAGTCATATCAATATATCCTATAACTCCTTCCTCTACAATGGGGGAGTTATCCGATCAGTGGGCATCTGAAGGAGAGCCCAATATATGGGGCACAGTTCCTAATGTAACTGAGATGCAAAGCGAAGGAGGGGCATCTGGTACTGTTCACGGTTCTTTACAGCGAGGTGCACTCACTACTACTTTTACCGCATCTCAAGGACTTCTTTTAATGATCCCCAATATGTACAAAATAGCAGGTGAGCTTACTTCTACCGTTTTTCATGTAAGTGCTAGGACCCTTGCAACACATGCGCTGTCAATTTTTGGTGACCATAGCGATGTTATGTCAGTACGTTCAACTGGATTTGCACTTCTGGCATCAAACTCTGTTCAGGAAGTAATGGACCTCTCACTTATTGCCCAGGCTTCAACCTTGAAATCAAGAGTCCCGTTCTTACACTTCTTTGATGGATTTAGGACATCCGCTGAAACTTCTAAAGTTGAACGTTTAACACTTTCAGATTTAAAGCAGATGATAGACGAGGATCTAGTAAGGGCCCATCGTGCAAGAGCTCTATCACCTGATAATCCAGTAATAAGAGGAACATCTCATAACCCCGATACATTTTTCCAAGCAAGGGAAACAATAAATCCTTATTATAATGCCTGCCCGGATTTGGTCCAGGAAGCCATGGACAAATTTGCAAAGATTACTGGCAGGCAGTACAAACTCTTCCAGTATGAGGGCTCACCGGATGCTGAAAGAATTATTATTATTATGGGAAGCGGTGCTGAAACTGTAGAAGAAACTGTGAACTATCTTACTAAGAAGGGTGAAAAGGTAGGAGTCTTGAAAGTAAGATTGTTCAGGCCATTCTCCTTGAAACACTTTATTCCTGCACTGCCTCTGTCAGTAAAGAGTATTGCAGTTCTTGATAGAACTAAAGAGCCGGGTGCCTTGGGAGGGCCCCTTTACCTGGATGTTACAACTGCCATATCTTCAGCATTCTCAGATGGCTTGCTAAAGATGGAGAAAATGCCAAAAATAGTTGGAGGTATTTACGGGCTATCCTCAAAGGAGTTTAAACCTTCAATGGCTAAGGCTATATTTGATGAACTAAAAAAGAGCGCGCCCAAGCACAGATTTACTGTCGGGATTAATGATGACGTAACACATCAAAGTTTAGATTATGATCCAAGCTTTTTCGTTGAGCCGGAAAACAGGACAAGAGCTGTATTCTTTGGCCTAGGTGCTGACGGTACAGTCAGCGCAAACAAGAGTTCAATAAAAATAATAGGTGAAGAAACAGACAACTATGCCCAAGGTTTCTTTTATTATGATTCAAAAAAGGCGGGGTCACTTACAATTTCACATTTGCGATTTGGACCGGATCCAATAAGATCCCCTTACCTAATAGATAAGGCAAACTTTGTGGCGTGCCATCAATGTTCATTTTTAGACAAATACGACATGCTAAGTGTTGCTGAAAAAAATTCAATATTCCTCTTGAATAGCCCATATCCGAAGGAAGAGGTGTGGAACCAGCTGCCCAGAAATGTCCAGCAGGAAATAATAGATAAAAAAATTAAATTTTATACAATTGATGCTTATGATATAGCAAAAGAGATAGGGCTTGGAGTCAGAATAAATACAATTATGCAGACATGCTTCTTTGCCTTAAGTAATGTGATCCCAAAAGAAGATGCAATTGCATCAATTAAAAAGTTCACAGCAAAAACATATGGCCGAAAGGGAGAGAAGATATTAAAGATGAACTATGAGGCGATTGATAAGGCCATTGACAATCTCCATGAAGTGAAGGTACCTGAAAAGGTCACAAGCGCCTTTGATTTAAAATCCTCGATGCCAGAAGAAGCCCCCGATTATGTCAAAAATGCTATATCCAAGATGATTATAGGAAAGGGAGACGAGCTACCCGTAAGCGCATTTCCCCATGATGGTACATATCCAACTGGAACAACTAAGTGGGAAAAGAGGAATATCTCGCTTGACGTGCCTGTGTGGGACCCTGAAACTTGTATACAATGTGGTAAATGTGCCTTTGTCTGCCCACATGCAGTTATCAGGGCTAAAGTTTATCAAAAAGATGCATTAAAGAATGCGCCGGATTCATTTAAACACGTTGAAGCGAAATTTTCGCAATTTAAGGATTATATGTATACTGTTCAGGCCTCGCTAGAAGATTGCACTGGATGCAAACTCTGTTATGAAACATGCCCCTCAAAAAACAAACAGGATCCAAAATTAAAGGCCATAAACATGGAATTTAAGGATCCTATACTCGATAGGGAAAAAGAAAACTGGAATTTCTTTGAATCCATTCCCTATGTTGACCGGGAGAAATTAAATGTTACAACTGTAAAGGATATTCAGCTTTTACAGCCCCTGTTTGAATTTTCAGGTGCTTGCTCAGGTTGCGGGCAAACTCCTTACGTAAAGTTAATGACTCAATTGTTTGGGGATAGAGCTGTAATAGCCAATGCCACAGGATGCTCATCAATTTATGGGGGAAATCTCCCAACTACGCCATACACTAAGAATAAGGATGGCCGTGGCCCAACATGGTCCAACTCTCTTTTCGAAGATACTGCAGAGTTCGGGCTTGGTATGAGATTGGCACTAGACAAACAAAAGCAATATGCAATGGAGTTAGTTGAAAAACTTACCGATGATTTGGGAAAGGACCTTGCATATGAACTAAAAAACACAAATCAAGACACCGAGGCTGGGATAAACAAGCAGCGAGAAATGGTAAAGCTGTTGAAGGCCAAACTTAAATCCATACAAAAACCAGAAGCAAAGGATTTATTGAGTTTAGCCGATTCTTTAGTCAAAAAAAGCGTCTGGATTTTAGGGGGAGACGGCTGGGCCTATGATATAG
>DUKX01000116.1 GCA_013329085.1 Methanofastidiosum sp.
GCGGTCTTGGCCTTTTCCTTTAGGTAAGAAATCAGCTCTTTTTTTAGGAAATAGTCCATACCCCTTGTAGGCTCATCTAGTATTAGGATTTCAGGCTCTGAAACTAAAACAGAGGCAAGTGCGACCCTCTGCCTTTCCCCGCCCGACAGATCATGCGGGTAGCTATTTCTGTACTGATAAATCTTAAATCGCTTTAATATCTCTTCTACCTTCTTATCTATGAGTTCTTTTTCCAATCCAAGATTTCTTAATACAAATGCAACTTCCTCTTGGACTGTATCATTGAAAAGATGCAGGTTAGGGTCCTGGAATACTATGCCCACTTTTTGGATGAGCTCGTCTAATGAATAATCATTGATCTTTTTTCCAAAGAGCTCTATCTTCCCCTTCCTCTGCTTTACAAGGCCGTTCATAAGCTTTACAAGGGTAGTTTTGCCGCTCGCATTCTTTCCCATGAGGGCTATCATGTCCCCCTCATAAACGTTAAATGAGATATTTTTCAAAACATCCTTTTCACCGTCATATGAAAAGAAAACTTTCTCCATAGAAAAGGAAACTTTCCCAGAGCTAGTTTTCCTCCCCCATGATGCATTGTTCTTTGGATCACTCAAGACATCCTTTAGGGCAAGCCTTGCCTCCTTTACTGTGAGGGGTATCCCATTGTTTGCTATCTTGTCCTTGAAGTGAAGCGATAGCCTTGTCACTGGGGGAAGTCCGACTTTCCAGTTCTCAACATGGGCTGATTTTATTTTTCTGGGGCTCCCGTCATAGACCAGCTTGCCATTATCAATCATGAGCATCCTGTCCACATGGTGGATGACCCGCTCTAATCTATGCTCAACTAATAATATTGTAAGCCCAAGCTCATCGTTAATCTTTTCTATAACGTTTAGGACTTCTTCAGCACTTCTTGGGTCAAGCTCTGATGTGGGCTCGTCGAGCAAGAGTATGCTAGGATGCATTGCAAGTGCAGATGCTATTGCAACCTTTTGCTTTTGCCCCCCTGAAAGCTCTGAAGTTGTCCTGTTCCGTAGTCTAGAAATATTAACGGCATCAAGCGCCTCTTCTACCCTCTTTTTCATAAGCTCATTTGGAAAGCATAAATTTTCCATCCCAAATGCTATCTCCCTTTCCACCCTGTTAGATATCAGCTGATTTTCTGGGTCTTGGAAGACCATCCCAACAAGCTCTGACATCTGATTAGTTGGGGTTTCTGAAGCATTCTTGCCGTGGACGATTACCTCCCCCATTATCTTCCCGCCATAGAAATTGGGAACGAGTCCGTTTATTGATCTAAGGAAGGTTGACTTTCCCCCTCCCGATGGGCCAGTTATGACCAAAAACTCCCCTTCCTCAATCTCGACATCTATCTTGTCCAAAGAGGGCCGTAAGGAATCAGGATAATAAAAAGAAAAATCATTGAACTTAATCATATGCCATCATCTCTTTGATTTTTAGCAAGGGAAATAGGAAAACTTGGACTAAGAGAATGGCTAGGATGTAATATGCTTCAGAGCTTGATTTTATCGGGGAGTCTATTCTTTGGTAGAATTTAAAGACGCCAATTCCTTGGGATACCATATATAAGGATATAATCAGGGGCAAAATAGACACAGCTATTAGGGGGATGTCTGAGGCAGAAATTTTGGTGTCCTTGTAGAAACTTCTCCTTTCGTATCTGCCAAATCCCCTAGTTTCCATTGCCTCTGCAATCTGGACGCTCCTATCAAGGCTCTTTGAAAGCAATGGAAAGAAAATGGACCCGTATTTTTTTATTCTATCTAGGAGTTTTCCTTTAGAGAAGTCAACGCCCCTTGACCTCTGGGCTTCTTGGATGTTCTTTAGGTCTGCAAATAGAACAGGAACGAATTTTGTTGAAAGGGATGTTACAACTACAGACTTGTATGGCAGCCTAAGTTTTGTGACTGCAATCAAAAGGTCGTCTGGATCTGTTGTGAGATTTAGAACTGCAAAAGCCCCCAGGATTGCAGCAATTCTTATACACATTGTGAGTGAAAAGGCGAGCTCTTCTAGGGTAATATTTAGTATGCCAAATATGGGGATTCTAAAAGGCAGCTGCCAAAGCACCGTTTCGCCGTTGGCATTTACCAAAAGATTGAACAGTATTACGAAAGGGACAAAGAACACGACTAGCTTCATGACCCCTGCCCAATCGGAGAAAATCTTTGATACCAAAGCCATGATTAATGAGGATAGGAATATTACAAACAGGATAACGGGGTGCTCAAAGATGACAGAAATCATAAGGATAGAAAATAGCCACGACATTTTCAAAAATGGCGAGGCGTCATGGAAGACTGACCTTTTTCTTTTGTAGACAAGCTCGAGCATTTTATCCCTGGATGGTCTAGCCATCCGTATTATTTAACCTTTTCTAATTCTAAATCCGAAAACTATATATATGGATGGCTACACCATCCATACAACAATATTAAACCGGAGGAAAATAAAATGAAAGGGGTAAAGTTTAGGAATTTCTATATGCTATTTGTATTTCTTATATTATTGGTGCAGTTGCCATCTCCATTTATTGCAGAGAGCATAGGCAATGTGGAATCTGCATTCTCAAATGGAACAGTCTTTGTAACAGGGAAGAATGCAAACTCCCTTGACCTTCTTACAAGGGATACTGTCTCAAAAAGCTTCAAGGAAATGGGTGTTTTAAGCACAAATTCTTTGGACTTTGAAGCGCCGTCTAATAAGCAGCTTGTTGTTATAGGGGGGCCGGTAATTAATTCCAAGACAAAAGAGCTAAACGATGTTTTTGGAGTAAAGTATGAGGAAACTCAAGATAGAGTATTGATCACTGCAAAAGACCTTACTCTGTCTAAAGCAAAGATAGGCTCTGGAGAAGACATAGGGGTCATATACTTTGGGAAGTCCAATAACTTAAATGTCCTAATGCTATGGGGCGCTTCAAGGGAAGGCACTTTTGCAGCAGGGCTTATTCTAGAAGATCCAACTAATTTACAGAAATACGGGAACTCCCAGTTTCTACTATTAAAGTGGAAGGATAATAACGGCGACCAGTTTGTTCAAAAAGACGAGATAACTATCACCTCAGAAGCGCCTGCAATCTCAATTTCTACCACTACTGCAGAAGACAAAAACAATGTTACAGTTAGTATCACAGCTGACTTTGGGAACAGTTACACCAAAGAATGGAAGGATGTGAAAGTCCCGAAAGACTCTACAATCTTTGATGCGATGAAGGCTTCTGGAATGAAGTTTGATTACAATATACAGTCGCTCGGTGTTTTTGTAACTTCCATAGAAGGTCTTGCTGAAAACAGGTCGACTGGCAGGTATTGGCAGTACTGGATCAACAATGACTATTCACAGCTTGGTATTTCCAATATTAAAGTGGCAGATGGCATGAAGATTGAATGGAAATACACAGATTCGTTCCAAAATTAAGGTGAGCATATGAAAAAAATTATTTCTGTTTTTTTATTGTTGGCATTTGTATTGTCTTTAGTACCAAACTACTCTGCACAGGAGCTTCCTGGAAGAGACTTCTTTATTGATGAAAAAGGAAATCCTCAAGCTTTGATAGTTGTAAGTGAATATGCTACTGCAAAAGACATACAGAGAGTGGCAGAAGTTGTAACCAAAATTACAAATGAAACTTACTACAGTGTGACGGGTACTGATGAGAAGATAATTTGGGAATCTGATAGCTTCGTTGAAGATGACCATGATAATGTTGCTCTTGGTTATACGGGAGTAAAATCTAACTTAGATTATATAATTGACTCGAGATCTTTTACCACACCAAGTTACTATTTCTCACATAGCTATCTTGATCCAACCCCCTATGCTCCTGCTTGGCCAAACTGTCCTTTTTATGTGGAGAGTATGGATGCTCTTTTCGATGGCGATAGGAATACTAGAATTATCGCTAGTACAGGATATAATTATTGGGAACTATATTACAGCAAAAGAGATGTGATAGTTAAATTCAACAATTTTAAAACAATTACAGATGTAAACTTTACTCATGAGAACACAGTTACAGTTCCAGCTAATGCAGGTTACACAATATATTATCTTCAGAGCTTATGCCCAAATACTTATGTAGAAGATAATGGCATATCTGGGAACTGGATTGAATTACCGGCCCAAGGAATAATATGGCCAGTTACAGGTAGTTCAACAAAAAGAACAGATACTTATACTTTAACAAAACCTATTACAACAAATGCCCTATTGGTAGTCTTAAATCCACTTTCTGGTGGATTTGTATGGCCACCAACTAGCTATGCACCACCCAATCCAACACAGCCGTATTCACTATATGAAATAGAGGCGAAAGGCGAGTCATTTTCAGTCTTATATGGAAATACCTATTACATTGATTTTACTTGGGCAGATAAGACTCTTGGTCAGGATAAAAATCTACTGAAGAATATAGACTACTGGATTGAAGGAGTAAAAGAAACTTTGCCAGGGGACTTTATTCAGACTGGTGGAAAGAGTTACTCAGTTGAAACATCAAGTTATAACCTCCTAAGCCAACAAGTGAATCTCCTAAGAATGTACAAATATAACGATGACCAAACTTTCCCAGATAAAACAGTTGGTAGAATTTTCTATGGAACTCCAAGGACGTGGGAAGACGAAGAATTCAAAGTTGGGCAGACTAAGACATACGGCGATTATAAAGTAAAATTAGTTGATATCAACTGGGACAAGAGCCAGACAACGGTTAACTTTGACCACAAAACTGGAAAAGAATATCTAGGAGAAAAGAAGGTCACTATAGAAGTTACTGATCCAGAGGGTATTGTAAAAAGACACATTATGACTGTTGATTGCTGTGATAATACTCTTGCTGAGCTTTTTGTGGACACCCAGGCAGATTCTGACGCTGCAACAAAGGCAATTTGCAGATTGAAGACAGAGGGCTATCTCTGTGATATAACTCCAATTATATTCCATTCGAATACAAGCGAATCAGGAATTGACCCATTGTACATTGATTCTGCTAAAGATCATTTTGGCCTTGGAAATAATGGTAGTGGATGGCCGTCTGCATACATATATGGATATGGATACGATGTCAACAACAATGTAAACTATCCAACATTAATCTTCAACGGAAACAAATCAAAGGCAATTCAAAAAGTACCCCCAAACACAGAAGATGCATATTATGAAGTATTCAAGGCAGCTTATGAATCAAATGTCAGCAGTTGCTGTGATGCAAAGATAATCATAAACACCAATATGGATCCTGAAAGATTTACAACAGCCACTGATAAAGAGGCACTTGTAACTGTAAGATTAAACAAAGATCTTCCAAATACAGAACTTTACCTTAATGTATGGGGCATAACTTGCGATTGCTGTGCACCTGTTGCTACAGGGCTCATAACTTCACAATACTGGCAGAATATCAATAGGTGGACAACAGAATGCAGTGAAAAAGTTGCAGATTACAATTGGAAAGACTTAGAGGGCGGCGATGTATACAGAACAGAGATCAATCTCTGTGGCACAAACTACTGCGGTATGGTAGCATTCCTTCAGGATAAAAACACTGGAAAGATATATGGCTCAGCTATAAGGCATTTCACACCGAGCCCCGGTGCAAATCTATCACCAGACATTGCTTCATCAGAATGCCAGTGTGTAATTGAATACAACAAAGACCTTGACTGTGACAACTACCAAGAGGAAGTAGAATTCGCAATTGAAGGCGCAGATGTTGCTTTTGTAGGCATGGAGCACGATTTAGAGAAAAACATTGATGGCTACATAAAGGAGCATATGATTGCACGATTCAATATTTACGCCCTTATAGACTACGGCTGCATTGATGACTGCGATTGCAATTACATCCAAAACGACGGTTCCAGATGGAGACTAAATTTCTTAATGAATGATGGTAATGTCTATAATCCTTATGTTGATAGATGCCAAGATTGCACCAAGGATTTACGCTCAATTAAGATAGAACTGTGCGATCCAATTCCATTTGACTGCCTAAAAGAAGGTGCCGTGTTCTGGGGCCCAGATAGATACTTTAGAGTCTATGTTGAAGACTACGATGAAGAGAAGTATTATATCAAATATAAGATACAGAGGGTAGATGAGATTCCAAAGAAAGAAACAGTCAATGTGAAGGTTGAGCCTGCAAACTTGATAAGAACAGACAAGCAGATTACAGCAAGTGACAGAGCAAAGTACAATATGATCCTCATCGGAAACAAGGACAACAATGAAGAAATAAAGAGAGTTTACGATATCGGAAACTTCA
>DUKX01000083.1 GCA_013329085.1 Methanofastidiosum sp.
CCTAAATCTTACCAAGTACATACTTTGCAACGACAAATGGCCCTACTGTTGTCCAAAAGAGCACAAGCGCCCAAAGTCTCCCTTCAAAGAACTTATAGTCATGTAACAGTTTTTCCCAGCTGTTACCCATTATGTAATGGCCAAAGACAAATTCAAAGAGGATTGTCGCAAATAGAAATGTTACACCAATCAATAGTAAATTATTTCCATTGTATGGAGCACCTGTAAATTTCAGCCATAAGAACATCACTATAAAGAACATAGTTATTTCAGTAAAGCAGCTTATCTGGTGCGCTGTTAGCTCGCTTACCTTTGGCGCAATTAAAAATTGTCTTATTGAACCGTTAAATATCGCCACAAAGACAAATAATACCCATATTCCAATCGCCTGTAAGTATATTTTTTCCATGAATTTTCCTCCAAATAGGTAATATGTTACCTAATTAATCAAAAAACAATTTCAACTTAGTTAATTTTATTAACTAATAATCCTAAACTACTTTGGAATGGATTTATGAGAAAAAAAGAGGAAATATTATCAATATTAAATAAACAAATGCCTTACTTGAAAGAAAGATTTAGTGTCAACTATATTGGTTTATTTGGTTCTTATTCCAGAGGAGAACAGAAAGAATCAAGTGACATCGATATACTTGTAGAATTTAATAAATCTACATTTGACAATTATATGGAGCTCATTTTTTACTTAGAGGAACTTTTTGGCGAAAAAATTGAGTTAGTTACTAAGAAAAGTCTTAATCCAGAAATTGCAGAATATGTGCTGGAAGATGTGATCTGGTGTGAAGCGTGATAAGGTATATCTAATCCATATAATGAATGAAATTAACTTTTTATTAAATTACACTACAGATATAGATTTTGATCAACTTATTGAAGATGAAAAACTAAGCAGGGCTACTATCCGAAGTCTTGAAATTATTGGAGAAGCTTCCAAAAATCTTTCTGAAGATTTCAAAAATAAATATCAAGAAATCGAATGGAAGAAGATTATAGGTTTAAGAGATAAATTAATTCATCACTATTTTGGCGTAGATTGGGATATTGTTTCTGATATTGTTGAAAATAAACTTAAGCCTCTTAGATCTAAACTCAATGAAATCCTAATCGAAATGGAAAAAAATAAAGGGTAAAGTCCCAAAAACAATTTCAACTTGTAAACTAATAGTATTTTATGGACAACGCCCCTTTTGATAAGGCCAAAGATGACCTATATCTTCTCCTGAATAGAGGCTACCCAAAACCCTATGCCTTAAGATTTGTAGGTGACCACTATGGCCTTAAAAATGAGGAAAGGTATACCCTATCAAGAACAGTTTTTCCTAAAGAGTATATTCTAGAAACAAAAAGAAAGAAAACATCGCTAAATGAGATTAAAGGTAAAGAGGTTTTTGTTGATGGCTATAATGTCATAATAACAACAGAATCTGTTCTCATGGGTAAGACATTTATTTCGATGGATGGAGTTTTGCGGGATATAAGGAATGTGTCAAAAAAGCACAGGATAACAAATGAGACTATTGAATCAGTTGCCCTGGTGCTTAATCTATTGGAAAAATATCGGCCAAGTTATACCCAATTCTACCTTGACAAGATGATGAGTAAAAGTGGAAAACTTTCAGAGATTATAAGAGAAGAGATGGGAGATAGGGGTATAAAAGGAGATTCAGAGACTATTCTAAGCGTCGATCATGTCTTGAAAAATAAGGATGGGATCATAGCAACTAATGACTCGGCCATAATAGTTGAGGTAAAAAAATTTATTGACCTGCCGTCTAAAGTTAAAATTTCCAAGGGAACTTAACGCATCCCTTAAACTCTTCTAGGAAGTAATCCCCCTTCCCAACTAAGACAAGGGACTTTATCTCAGAGGCGCCTTTTTTTAAGAGGATGTCTTTGGCAAATTCAATTGTCTCTCCACTTCTTGATAGATCATCCACCAGAAGTATCTTCTTTCCGATAACATCATGGTCAAAAGGCCGCATGAGCTTTGGCTTTTCATGGACCCTTTCCGGCGGCATGCCCTCGCCATAAAGATTTAACCACAAAAGGAAAAGCTCTTTCTCATAAATAAATGATAAAATTGAAGAAGGGATTATCCCGCCCCTTGCTATTCCAACGATAATATCAAAATTAAATTGGATATTAATTTTCTTTAAAGAATAAAAAATACTATGGAAAGTAAATTCTTCCACAGTTTATGCGGCCTCTTTTACTTTTGGCTTGTCAATGAGCTTTATCTTTGTGACTTCTACTCTCTTTAGTGGGTAGATCTTCCTTGCCTTCTTGTAAATCTCACTTGACATCTTGCCGCTTGTGACTTCGTCCAAGAATTGTGCAAAGTCGTTGTTTGTACTGATTGAGGTTAGCTCTTGATTAATTATTTCCCTTATAGCCTTTTTCTGGGAGGTAAGTATCCTTGTTGTAAGTATTGCGGAAGTGGATGCCCTTAGATTGTATCCGTCCTTTGTCTTTATGTTGAAAATTGAGTCAACTTTTGAGTTTCTTCTTCTTATCTGACTTCTAAGGTATGATCTTGAAAGTTCCTGTCTAAAGAATTCGGTATAGGCATTTTCGCCTGTGACCTCTTTTACTCTAAAGATTAGCTTTATGTGACTCTTCTTCATGTCACCAGTAAGCTCCTTCATATTTGTCTCGATCTTTCTCCCTAAAACCTTCTCAGGTTTGTCGGATATCGTCTCACCAATCTCCTTCTTCTCAAACATATCTGGAGCGTAAATAGTATACCATGCTTTTGCCTTCCATGGGTCTTTTCCTGCTACTCTTTTTCTAGCCAATAAAATTCCTCCTATAATACTAATGTTTTCCTAATTGCTTCAACACATGCGATAATATCATCTACAGTATTTTTAAGAGTCCCTATAGATTCAGACTCAGATTCTACTTCTAAGGTCTCTTTATATATTCTAGTAGAGATGGAAGTTCCTTTAAAAGGTTTGTTATCAACGTAAATCCCGTTGTAATAAGCCTCGGCCGTTTTTTCACTGTTGAAAAAAAAGGAAAGTTTTACTTTGATTCTATACACCTGCACTTTCCATTTCGCCCTGCTCCTTAAAGGAAAGTACCTTTAAGTTCACAGGTTTTTTTGTTATGTTTCCAGTCTTTACACCAACAAGGAATTTGACACCTTTCTCGCCTGCGATGTCGACAAGCCTCTGTGTTACAACACCGTCAAATACTACAGCTTCATAGTCCTCAGTGTATCTCATTGCGTCAACTAAATCCCTTACAGAAACTTTATGCTTTACCTTGCCATCTGCATCTAAAAGGTATGCATCAAGTGTTCCGGGCAATTTTTCAATTATCTCCCCAAATCGATCTAGATCAGAATATGGTTTTTTTGGTTGAATTGGCTCTACTGGTTTCTGCGCCTCATGGTGTTGATGCTTTTGCTGTGGCTCTCTTTCTTCAGATTTTACTTGTGGTTTATGATTTTCAGACCTTGGTTTGTCTAAATTCTCAACAATCCACTGCTCTGCAGGTATCTTGTTTCTTAAGGCCTTAATTATCTCTTTTTTTGTAAGGTCCTCTACTTCCTTCCCCATTGGAGCCCTTGCAATGTAGTCTATCTCTGCTATCTGGAAAAGCTCTCTTAGAATTAGCTCTCCACCTCTGTCTCCATCGACAAATGCGGTAACTGTCTTTTCGTGAGAGATTACACCTATTGTCTTTGATACACTTGTCCCTTCAACGGCTATGGTGTTCTTAATTCCGTACTTCAATAAATTTAAAACATCCGCCCTTCCCTCGACAACGATGATTGCGTCGCTTTCGTCAACGTTAGGGCCTGCCGGGAGTTGGTCTTCTCCGAAGGATTTGATCTCCCCCATTCGAACAGATTCTTTTACCTCATCTGTAAGTTCAGAGCTTTCAGGAGTTATCTCGTCAACCATTGTTGTGAGTATTATTTTAGCCCTGTCGATAACGTAATTCCTCTTTGATTTTCTGACGTCTTCTATTGTTGTTACATCTATCCTGGCATTGCACGGCCCAACTCTATCGATTGTCTCAAGGGATGCCGCAAGTATAGCTGTCTCAACTTTATCAAGACTTGACGGGACTATAATTTCCCCGGTGCTTTTCCCATTTTTTGAGTTGATGTTGACCCTAATCCTCCCTATCCTTCCTGTCTTTTGTAACTCCCTTAAATCCAGATCATCGCTTAACAGACCTTCGGTCTGGCCGAATATAGCTCCTACAACATCGGGTCTTTCAACAATACCGCTAGCTGTAATTTGTGCTTTAATGATGTATTTAGTTGTACCAACTTCCTCTTTTATATCCTTGAAATAATCCTCACTTTTCTTCGATA
>DUKX01000036.1 GCA_013329085.1 Methanofastidiosum sp.
GCAAATGCTGAGCTAGTCAAGGGCGACTACCAGAAGGCGCTTGACCTTTTCATTCAGGCAAGAAAAATATTTGAAAAGGTAGGAAACAAGACTATGCTTGCAACAACTGATGCCATGATAGCTGAGACTTCATCAAAAATTCAGCCTGTTCCAACGCAGACTTTGCCTTTGAGCCCTACATTGATTCTTATACCAATCCTGCTTGTCGTTGCAATTATTGGTGGCGGTATAGGATTTATTTTAATTAGAAAGAGGAGAAATAAAAATAATTATATCTAAGATAAATAATATTTTTCTATTTTATTCTCCGCCAACAAGAGCCCTAGTTCTAATATGGGGTCCGCCATCATCAACTGGTACATATTGCCCTTTTCCGCAGCTTCCGGGGTTTCCAATCTCAAAGTCCTTTCCGATTCCCTCTATGTTTCTTAGTATCTCTAAAGTATTTCCGGAAAGTGAGACATCCCTATAAAGCTCTCCAAGCTCGCCATTTTTTATCTCATACGCCTCTTCACAGCCAAAGGTGAATAGTCCCTTTGCAGTATCGACCTGGCCGCCTCTGCCACCCTTTACATAAAGGCCTTCTTTTATGTCGATAAGCTCTTCAAAGCTTTGATCGCCGCCCCCCATGTAGACGTTACTCATCCTGACCAAGGGTCTTGATGAAAATCCCTGGGCGCGCCCGTTGCCTGTCGGCGTTGCCTTAAATCTTGATGCAGTCTCTAAGTTGTGCAAATATGATTTTAATATTCCATTCTCCAAAAGACATGTTTTTTCTGCTTTTATCCCTTCATCATCAAAGAAGTATGTCCCATTTTTTTCTAGATAAGTTGGGTCGTCATAGATGTTGACGCCATCTGCCCCGATCTTCTCTCCAATCTTTCCTTCTAGAATGGAGTCACCTTGGAGTACAATATCTGCTTCGCACGCATGGCCAAGCGCCTCATGGACAAAAACGCCCAGGATCTTTGGATCTAATACAACAGTTTTTTCTCCGCCTGATGCTTTTTTTGCAGAAAGTAGCCTTATTGATTTTTCACAAGCTTCTCTTCCAAGCTCGTTTAGTGATTTTTCTTTCAAGACCTCATAACCTCTCGTGCCTCCCATGACTTCGAAACCCATCTGGAGGGAATCATTTCCGCTTGCAACTACTGACTTTAAGTATACTCTAGTTGTCTTTTGATAGATTTCACTGCCAACTGAATTAATGTAGAGCTGCTCTGTTATTGAGTCGCTGCACGCAGAGACAGTGTTTTTGACAAGAGAGTTTATCTTTGCACCTTTTTCTATTTCATAGGCATATGAAATCTTTTCTTCCAAAGGAACATCCTCTGGCCCAATCTTTACCTTGTTCTCAAAATGGCCTTTTAGCACTGGAGGGTCTACCTTAAAATTTTCTCTATTAGAACTTCTAGAAGTAGCCACTGCAATCCTGTATGCGGAGTTAATGCACCTTTGGACATCTTCTGTATTGTTTGTAGATGAAAACCCCCATGCACCGTTTACTAGAGCTCTGACCCCAACGCCTGCCTGGTCGTTTGATGATACCTCATCAAGCTCTCCGTTTTCGACGTTTGCAACGTTATTGATTCTTTTTTGGAGCCTTATATCAATAAAACAGTTTGGGAATTTTAGATTATCAGCATTAAATGATTCAAATATATCCATATGTTTAAAAGAATTTAATCTAATAAAAGGCTTATTCTTATAGGTTATTAACATTAGGATTTGATAAACCGGAATATTTATAAATATCCAGATTTCTATTAGTATAATAAGTGATCACTATGAAGAAAATATTTGCAATTTTGATAAGCTTACTATTTGTAGTAAGTGTTTTTGGAATGGCTTCCCTTACAGCAGAGGACGAGGCAACGGCAACGCCTGAAAGAGTAAAAGTTGGGCAGATAATAACTGTAACAAGTAATTTATATCCTTGTGATACCGTTGATGAGTGCTATGACCCAACAGTAAAAATATATGACTCTTCAATGACAACTTTGATGCTTGATGTTGACTTTGAGGAATTCCAAGATGCATCGAAATATGTAACAAAACTCTCTGGCCCAATCAAAATCTCTGAGGATCCCAGTATTTGGGCTTGGACATACAGAGCAAATTTTACCGGAACAATAGTATTTGGCGCTCCAGCATACCCAACAAGCCCTCCATCACAAAGATTAATAACAAATCCAGTGACAATAACTTCAAACTCACTCCCAATGGACAAGTTCATGAAGTTTTTTGGCTTCGGTAAGAAAAAATAAATTATTTTTTCTTTTATTTAACTTATATTTTCCAAATCTTAAGAAAATTTACTCTTTCAAAATCTTTATCGTTTGTAGCGATATTAGTTATTTCATGTTCTATACATGTAGCAACATGGATCGCGTCATTTGGGAGTAAGGAATAATCAAAAATAGCCGATTGAATTTTGATAAGATTTTCAATATTTAATAAATATATATTTGGGAGGGAGAAAATCTCATTGATAACGCCTAAGTTAATTTCTCTTATTACATCAGGATCTTTTTTTATATATAGATTAGAATCTTTAGGAGAGATCTTGTATTTTTCACTTATTTTTATTCTAATATAATTAAAATAGACTTCTGAAACAATTGTGGGATTTATATACGCTTTAATTTCTCCTTTTTCTATCTCATTAAAGAAAGACTTTATGATTGGTGAATAGGTTTTATGGCCCAATAAAAAGTAAATAAATATATTTGAATCTACAAAATATTTGGTATCTTTGAGGAAATCTTTTAACAAAAGACTAGTCAAGGTCTGCACCAATTTCTGTCAATTCAATGCTCTCTTCGATAAGCTTTTCATTTGATGGGATAATTTTATTGTATATTTCATCAACTTTAGATTTTTTTATTTCTAATATAACATCCCCATCCTTTATACCTAGTTTATAAATATCCTCAATAGGTTTAATTATTCCTTTTTCTACTCTGGCATGAACAATAATTGACATAATTTTTCATTGTTTTTTTAATATAAATATCTTCTTGTAGAATAGAATTAGAATAATAATGACCAATAGGTCAGTTTCTTTACCCATAAGGCTTTTAAAGCAATATCGCGTTTTTGTCTCATGGAAGATCTAGGGCTCATCGACCCAATCTGGACCAACGAAGGTATAGATAAGATTCTGAAAAAACTAGACGGAACAAAGGAAGGCCTTTCAACTGCAGAAGCAGAAAAAAGGATATTAAAATACGGCTACAATGAGCTTCCAACTGTAAAGAAAGAGTCTAATTTTAAAAAGTTCATAAATCAGTTCAAGAGCAGCCTTATAGTTGTCCTTTTAATTGCAGGTATTTTGTCAGTTGCTATAGGTAATCTAAAGGATTCCGCAGTCATATTTTTGGTCGTAATTGTTAACGGTGTGATGGGTTTCCTGCAGGAGTATAAGGCCGATAAAGCGATTGAAGTATTAAAAGCGATGGTTCAGTCAAAAGTCGTTGTAATAAGGGATGGCGTAAAGAAGGAGATTCCATCAAGAGAGCTTGTTCCTGGAGACGTAATCACTATAGAAGATGGAGACAAGCTATCCGCCACAGTCAGATTGATTGAAGCCATTAATCTTCAGATTGATGAATCATCACTTACTGGAGAAAGCTTCCCTGTATCAAAAAATGTCGAGTTAATTTCTGAAGAAGGTTACCCAAACACAGCTTTCATGGGTACTGTAGTTACAAGAGGCAGAGGAAAAGGTGTAGTCATATTAACAGGAAAGGACTCGCCAATTGGAAAGATTTCAAGCCTTATATCTATGGAAGACCGGGGCAGCACACCTTTGGAAAAAAGCATAGATAGCCTTGGTAAAAAACTAGGGGCGCTTTCTGTTGTCATAAGCTTACTCCTCTTCATTTCCGTGTTGGCAAGGGAGCTTCTAAGTGCCATACCTCTAAAGGATGCTTTGATAGAGTCAGCCCTAACTGCAATAAGTCTTGCAGTCGCCACAATACCGGAAGGGCTTCCGATAGTTGTCCTTGTAACTTTAGCCCTTGGAACGCAGATACTTGCCAAAAACAATGCTATTGTTAGAAAGCTTGCGGCAGTTGAGGCTCTTGGTACCACCACATTCATCTGTACTGATAAGACAGGAACTCTCACAATTAATAGAATGAGTTTTGTCAGTGCTTTCATTAACAATGAATTTCTAGAACCAAATAAAGTTGATNNCATGAGATGTTTTTCAAGATAAGTGAGCTTTGTAACAATGCTCATGTAAAGATAGATGATGATAAAATAGAGGTGATAGGTGACCCTGTGGAAGGGGCACTAAAAATATTTTCAATGAATAGAAACTATCATTGTAAGACGTGCGAGAGAATAAAAGAAGACCCTTTTGATTCAGACAAAATGATGATGTCTGTCCTTATTGATGAAAATGGTATGAGGAAAACATACATCAAGGGAGCCCCAAGGGTAATTGTTTCACGCTCAAAAAATGCACTTATTAATGGAAAGCTCCAAAATCTTTCTGAAAAAGACAAGGAAGATATTATTCTTAAAAATAGAGAGTATGCTGCCCAAGGACTTAGGGCGCTTGCACTCGCATACAAGGAAGGCGATAGCGATAAGGACATCACATTTGTTGGCCTAGCATTCTTTAAAGACCCATTAAGAGAGGGAGTAAAAGCCGCCATAAATCTATGCAAGAAAGCAGGAATTAAAGTTGCAATGATTACTGGAGACCAGAGAGAAACTGGCCTTTCTATAGCAAGGGAAGCTGGGATACTTGAAGCAGACGACATGACGCTTTCTGGTAAAGAGCTAGATGAGATGTCCAAGGAAAAGTTTGCATCAATTGTCAGGGACGTCGTTGTCTACTACAGGGCAAGCCCATTCCACAAGGTAAAGATAGTTGAGACACTAAAGGAAGTTGGTGAGGTAGTTGCTGTCACAGGCGATGGTGTAAACGATGCGCCTGCACTAAAAATGGCTGATATCGGTGTTTCTATGGGATTAATCGGAACTGATGTCGCAAGGGAAGCATCGAACATGATCCTAATGGATGATAATTTCAATACTATTGTCACTGCAATCCGTGAGGGGAGGAGGATATACGATAATATTAGAAAATTCTTAAGATTCCAGCTTTCCACAAACATAGGCGCTGTAATACTCATGTTCACTGCAATAATGACTGGGGCACCTTTGCCGCTATTACCGGTCCAGATACTTTGGATTAACATCATAATGGACGGGCCACCAGCCGTTACCCTTTCAATGGAGCCGTTCCACGAAGGGCTTATGGAAAAGCCCCCGAGAAAGAAAAATTCACCCATACTAACAAGCCCACTATACCTTTCGATGTTCATAGGGGGGATCGTGATGGGTCTTGGCACATACATCCTTTTCACAAAAATTGGTGGATCTATTGACTATGCAAGGACTGCAGCGTTTACTCTCTTTGTCACATACCAGCTTGTGAATGTCTTGAACTGCAGGTCGTTTGATCAATCGATATTCAAAATAAAGTTTTTTGAGAATAAGAACCTACTTTTAGCAATCACAGCTTCATTTGTACTCCAGGTAGCTGTTGTTTACGTACCGTTCTTACAGGGATTCTTCCACACAGTTCCGCTCGCATTTCAAGACTGGCTTATAATAATCCCTACAGCTTTCACAATCCTGGTAGTTGATGAGGTAAGGAAATACTTTATCCGGAGTTAGACATAGATATCAAACTCTTTATCAGCTAAAAAAGACAGCGCCTCATCATCTTTTATTGTTCTGTAAGGCAATGTCTTTAGGTTCTTTCCAAGGCCTTCCTTTCCGGACATGACGCTTACAATAACATCATGCGGAGTTAGGAGGGCTCTATCTCTTAAGGTGTATACCTTGTCCTCTTCGATAAAAGTTTTCTCATACTTTTTGACAAAACTTTCCCAGTGAGAGTGGTCAAAGATTTTTGGGCCCAGATGTTTCACCATTTTAGAAAGCTCATACCTTTCAATTTCAAATACGATGCCGGATTCCTCTCCTTTTTTGAAGAGCCCATATGAAAGAGGCTTGAAGTCATTCTTTTCAAATATAGAAAACATATATTTTGCGCTCTTTCTTAGCTGCGAGAAGATAATATCGTCTAACAGTTCTCCCTGAAAGATAACAGCGTATACTTCAGAGTTTGGATATCTTTTCACAAATAATTTTTTCTTCTTTTTGAAATAATCAACTGAAGGGGATTCTAAAAATAATCTTGAGTAATGAATAAACTCAGCCAACCTCTCAAGAGAAAGTGCAGACGCAACATTTCTTTTTGGGTCTACTGGATCAATCACTATCAAAGGGTCCTTGAAGCTGACTTTTTTTCCACTACTTTTGATGTCTATATATTCCCCGTACTGCCATTCAGATGCGTTCTTTAAGACGTCTTCAAAGCTCTTGTAATGGATTATGAGAAGCTCACAAAGGTATCCTGCAAAGCCCTGTATCTTCTGCTCAGATGAATACACGCCAACGCCCTTCATGAATTGCTTTAAAAGCCTGACATCATTTCTAAGGTTTCCTACGTTTTCCTTGACAAATCTTGTGTGGTGTGGTGTTCTGTCAACAGCAGTTATTATTTCAAGAGAGTCATAGCAAGGCACAACGTCAATCTTAAACTCCTTGAACCTGTTTATTGTGTAGGGGTGATTTGCATAGGCAGTTTCTGATGTGAATCCCATAAGTTCAATCTTCCCAAGTGCCAAACCCATTTTCTTTAGCTCTTCTAGAGGTGTTGAAATGTCGAAAACAATGAAGATGTCCAAGTCCCTGTCCCTTGAAATCCAGGTGTCCTTTGCAATTGAGCCTACTACCTCAACTCTAGCCTTTAGATTGGTCTTTGAAATCTTTTCTGTGAGATGACTTACTATCGTATTTGTAAGTGAAGTTATTTCCTTCCTCTCTTTATCGCTTGGGACTATTTCCTTTAGGATATCTGCCTTTATCTTGGAAAACATCATACACTCTTTAGCTCAAATTCTTTTAAAGTTTCGTATACCGGGCCTTCTGGCGTTAGCGTGCTTTTCTTGAAATTTATCTTTGTTATCATATCGCTTCCAAACTCATAATCCCTGTACTCATCAAGCACATTTAGAAGAGACTTTTTGTTTAGTGAGCTTTTCACCCTTGAAACTGTGAGGTGCGGGACAAACTTCCTGTCCTCTTTAAATCCCATTGATTCTAAAGTGTCATCAATCTCTTTTTGTATATACACTATCTCAGGAGCATTCATTGCTATCCATATTACCCTTAGGTCAGAGATGCTTGGAAAAAATCCAGTCCCTCTCAAGTTGACTTCAAAAGAGGAATACTCTGAGATTGTCGGTCCAAGGGAATCAACTATTCTCTTGTATGATGTTTCGCCAATCTCCCCCAAAAACTTTAACGTCAGATGAAGGTTTTCCCTCTCGACTACCTTCATGGGGCATGCTGAATTCTTTAAATTTGTCTGAAAAATCTTAATCTTATCCAATACTTCTTTTGAGGTTATATCAATCGAGATAAAACTTCTCATTTCTTCTTCTCCACAGGCATCTTCTCCCATGGGAATATTATCCATTGGTCAGTATTAAAAACAGTGTAATCTGGCTTTACAAT
>DUKX01000227.1:0-3463 GCA_013329085.1 Methanofastidiosum sp.
AAAGATAGTTTTATTGTTATTGGCAGTTTTAATATTGTCATTAGTAAGCGTGAGTGCAACAAGGCGTGACTGGAATCCCGGAGACCCATATATCCCTTGTTATACTTTCGAACAAACCTATAATTATCCAACAACGACAATACCTGGGGGTGGAAATGGTATCAGTACCGTTTCTTTTGATATACCATCAAATCCCTGTCCCCCAGTTAAAATGATTCAAATTGGAGGGGCGAACATATCTCAACAATTAGACGTAGATGCTGCAATAATCGATCAGCCTACTTTTCAGTATCAATGTACACTTTCTTCGGATCAAGGATGCTGCCCTTCATGGGGCTATGTAAACTACTGCACTAATGGAGGTGTAGAACTTACACTTTACGATGAACAAGGAGCACAACATGGGCCTTACCAATCTTCAGGATGCCAACAATTCTCAGTTAACCAAAATGGATGGATAGTTTCAAGATTTGAAATAACTAATCCAGGATCTACTAATATAACTTTCACTGGCACATTATACACCAGTTGCTGTTATGACTGCAGAAAGAAACAGGAACCTCCCGCAACAATACTCTATCCAAAAGTAGATATAGAAAACTTTGCTGTACCAGGTGGTGCAACAATAATTAACGATGGAAAGCTTTTGACAAATCTTACACTATCTCCCGGAACACAGCAGACATTCATCCAGATTGAAAACAGAGGATTCTTCACACAAAACGACACTAGAATACGATTTGAAGGACTTCCCAATGGAGTTACAGTTTCAATTACTCCAGAAACACAGAAGTTAAAATCACAAAACTTAGCTACATACTCTGCCACATTTACTGTTGGACCAAACGTGCCTTCGGGCAAATATCAAGTGACATTAGTTGCTTACTCAGAAAAGGGAATGTTTGACAAAATAACATTTGAATTCATAGTCCCATAAATTAATTTTTTATTATTTCTTTTCTTCTATTTAATCAAGAAATATTCATTCTATCGCTTTTTTTGGGATAGTGTATTTACAGGACTCTGCACCCATAGCCATGCACTCCACTTCACGTACATCATAATCTTTTCCAGTAGCCCACTTCATCATGCCACGCCAAAATCCGACAGGTGGCCATCATATACACTGAGTTGACTTATGATTACCACAGTAGAAGCAGTTCTGTATTTCTATGTTGAATGCATCATCAGTTTCACTCATAATATGTGGTACGCCGTAAAGATTTTCACTTTCCTTTAGGACTTTTTTCAAGATGAATCTAGTCTTTCCCTCATCATTCATGAATTTAGTAGCAAATCCGGCCAATCCAAAGAGTGTAGGTTTAGACTCGAGGGCATAGTCAAATGTTAATTTTCCCCATCTCATCAAAAGCGGCCTTGCAGCCTTCTCCCCAAATAGGTCGATGACAGCACCCATAGCATCTTTGAATTTTCCCATATCTAAAGTTGGAGTGTCATCATCAGGAGGGGGATTTTGAATATACTCAGTTAACTTAACTTGGGTGAGGAGCATCTTTAGCCCCCTTTCCCCAAGCTGATCTTCAACACTCTTGAAAATAATATTCAAAAGAGAGCCTGGAATCTTATAGTTACTCATAATGGTCTATTAATTACTTAAATTGTAAATATATAAAATTTCCGTGAAAGTTAGAATAGTATTTATATTAATCCAATTTTGGCGGAATAGTATTAGAATCGATTAGATAAAAAATTAATTAGAAAAGAAAAAGAAAATATTATTATTTTATTTCCTAGTGCATGTTCTGCCGCAGTTTCTTATCTGCTGTTGCTGTGCGGTCTTGTTTGGACAATCGCCTGTGCAGTTAGCTGGATCACATGTGCCATCGCAGTTTCCATCACACGTACCATTTCCAATACAGTTTCCTGCATTTGGGCATGTAGCTGTGGCGTCTGCTTGTCCTCTGTATGAAAGAACAGCGCTGATGCTTACCATCGCAATCAAAAATATGACTGCAATGCCTATTATGTAATTTTTCTTCATAATAATCGCCTTATTATCAAAGGAACTATAGCCATATATAAGGGATTTCCGAGATTATTCCCAAATTGATACCAATTATCTTCATCTGGCTAGCATTTTCCCAATATTGTAAGCCCTTTCAAGGATAATCTTTTTCTCTAATACGGCGCCTTTTTCTCCAACACCTGGTGCCAATAACACATCAGTCAGATTCATTTCTAAATAATTAATGCTCTTCTCAAATATTTCAACTGTGGCAAGGGAAGCCTTCTCATCATCCTCTTCAAAAGGTATTGCAACAACTGCTGACTTCCCCCTAATCTTTTCTCTATTTTCTGGGCAGTTGAAATAAACAAACCTATCAATAAATGCCTTCATTATGGCTGTTGGCCCATACCAGTAAACTGGCGTTCCAAAAACAAGGATATCTGAATCAATTATTTTTTGATAGAAGCTGTTCATGTCATCTTTTTTAGCGCACTCTAAGCCCTTCCAGCAGGCATGGCACCCATCGCACTCTTTGATATTAAAATCATTTAAGAAAATGGAATCTGTATCTGCACCTTGAGATCTTGCCCCATCTAAGACCTTATTAACTAAAATATGGGTATTGCCATTCCTTCTGGGGCTCCCTATAATACCTAGAACTTTTGTCATAAAAACGATTTTTCATTTGGCTTCTTTATTCTTTCTGTATGAGAACATTTTATCATAGTGATCAACGCCGTATTTTTTGACAAGCTTATTTGAAATTTTCCTGACACCTTTCGAGTAATCCTTATCACAGTAGTCAGTTTGGTAGAGCGCTTCATACTTTGGAATTAACGAAGGGTCATATCCTTCCAAAAATTTAGTCATACGTTGCCTTGTCTCCCCCTTGAAATTTAGGACATCAACTATAACATAGTCAACATTTAGATTGGAGAAAGTCTTTACCATATCTTCTAGGGTATCTTCATCATCTGAGATGTATGGGAGTACTGGGATGGCAGTGACACCAACTGTGATCCCCTCCTCCTTTAATTTCTTAATCGCTTCTAATCTTTTTTCAACTTTTGGCACCCTTGGCTCTACCATATTGCTGAGTGACTGATCAAGAGTTGTTATAGTCATGCAGACATTAAGAAATCCCGTCTTAGATATTTCTTTTAGGATATCAATGTCCTTCAATATCAGGTCAGATTTTGTTGTAAGCATAAGCGCATTGTGATGCTTCAAAAATACCTCTAATACTTTTCTTGTGTTTCCAAACTCTTTTTCTGCCGGCTGGTAGGGGTCTGTGACAGTAGAAACATTTACTGTTAGATTTTTGTTCCACTTTTCTTTTGAGAACTCTTTATCTAGAGCTACTGCTGCATTGTCCTTGACTATAATCTTTCGGGCGAACTCGCCTTCTTCCATCCCAAGATATTCATGCGTGTATCTCGCATTGCAATAGACGCAGTCATGTTCACACCCTCTATAGATATTGGACCCCCACCT
>DUKX01000227.1:3477-6709 GCA_013329085.1 Methanofastidiosum sp.
GGCGTCATATCCTCGCATCTTTTTACCATAACTTCCTTTTCATAAATAAATTTCCCTATTTCTCTTGCCTTCTCCTCAATCTCTTTTGAAATATTTTGATCTTCAAAAATAAATATTTTTACCACTGGGCTGGGATTCCCCTCAAAATCCCAAACACCGATTATTTTCCCGTTGTTTACAATAGTTGTCGTCCCACTCCCAGCGCGGTCAAAAATATAATTAAAGTATTCCTTATCAAGATACCTATCCCTATCCTTGTACCCCATTATGTATGGGTCAAGCGCAGGCAAAAGATTAATGTTATGATTATTATTTTCACTTACATTTTTTATTTTATTCAGATCATTTTTAGAAATTATATGCTCTCCAATTTCAGAAATAGTCACATACTCTAAGTCATTTAAATCATCAACTATTTTCCTTACTTGAGTTTTGGAAAATCCTGTCCACCAAGAGATATCGGTTATGGTGACTGGCCCAAAAGAGGCGAGATACTGGGACACTAATATTTTTCTTACATCATCTTGGGAATACTCGTTAAGATTGACATTGGGTAAGTATTCGTCTATTCTATAATAAGTATGGGAATTACTCTTCCACCCTGCTTTAGATAAGCCTCGGACCAAAATTCCAAGATCACACATAATATTAATTATAGGGAATAGGTTCACTTCTGTATTAAGCTCCTTTTTGATTTCACTGGTATTCATGCCTCTATTTTGTAAAAGTTTAAGAATAGATTTTGAAACTTCCTCATACTCGCTTTCTGTAACTCCGATGAATTTGTAATACTTTTCCGAATTAACCTGAATTGATTCTTTAGTTGCCAAAAAGCCAATGGAAACATTTTCCTTGGGGATGATATGGACAGTTTTCCTTATGCACCTGATCTTAACAAGCCTTTTTTCTAGGAGCTCTCTATCTAGCGATTCTTTTTTGAAATTAATGACCCGATTAAAAAGAGACAGGTAAGGCGTACTAGCATATGTAGAATGTAGGCCCCAGATATCCTTCGCAACTTGGAGCACATCTTCTCCTTTTGTTTCTTCAGAGAGATGTTGCTTTCTCATTAGAAAATTGTTAATTTCTTTTTTTTGGTATTCAGCCATCTACTCACATTTGTTGTTCATAGTTTAATATTTTATCTCTTCTTTTATGGGCTAATGCCGAAATTAAGATAAGGCAAAAGTTTAAATATTGTCAGAACTCCTATTTAGTAACTATAATGGTGATAAATATGAAGAAAATATTTGCTATATTACTATCTGTATTGTTTTTGGGAAGTGTATTTGGCGTTGCTTCTACGATGGCGGGGGAATGCCCAAATCCAACTGCAAGTCCAGAAACAGTCAAAGTCGGTGATTTGATAACAGTAACTAGTGATTGTTATTCTAGTGCCGACCCATCTATAATAGCAGACGGCAATAAGCCAAAAGGTGACGCTGAATTAGTATCAAGGCCTGCCACGTCATTTTCAAAAGGTCTTGAACCTGTCGATGAGACTTACACATGGGTTTACAGAGCAACAGCACCTGGAACAATCAAATTCGATTTTGGTCCTCCATCTTCAGCAGAACCAAATGGATATACTGCAGTTTCAAATCCAGTGACAATAACTTCAAACTCTCTTCCAATGCTTAACTTCATGAAGATACTTGGATTTGGAAACGAATCAGCCTAAAATTATTTTATTTATTTTTTAATTATTTTTATAGAAAATCTTAGTAAGCCTTATATCTCTCCTGTATTATCCTTCGCTATTAAGAAGACCTGATAAGATGTCAATTGATTTTTCTAAACTAAAAAAAATTGATAGAAAGACGGCTCTCGCCCTAATTATAACATTGTTTTTTTGGGCTTCAGCCTTTGCAGGGATCAGAGCAGGACTTAAATCCTATGAACCTGGGCATGTTGCACTCTTGAGATTTTTAGTTGCATCTTTATTCTTGGCAATTTACGCATCTTACAAGAAAGTAAAGCTCCCAAAGAAAAAGGATTTACCTATGATCATATTGATAGGATTTTTTGCAATAACAATTTATCACTCATTTCTTTCATACGGTGAAGTCACAGTCACAGCAGGGGCTGCAAGCCTACTAATAGCCTCTGGCCCTATTTTTACAGCGCTTTTGGCATCATCTATACTAGGAGAAAAGTTAAGGATGTGGGGCTGGATTGGTATATTCATAAGCTTTTTTGGTGTCGGATTAATCTCACTTGGCGAGGGCGGAGGATTTAATTTTGACCCAAGGGCAATATTGATTTTAATAGCTGCGTTTGCAACAAGCCTTGCCTTCGTATTACAAAAACCATATCTGAAAAGATACAGCTCTGTTGAATTCGCATCCTATACAATATGGATTGGAACCTTCTTCTTGCTAGTATTTTTGCCTGGCCTTTTCTCTGAAATTAAAACAGCACCACTTGAATCAACACTTGCAATTGTCTATCTTGGAATATTCCCTGCAGGTGTATCATATCTCACTTGGACCTATACATTATCTAGGATGCCAGCTTCAATTGCGACAAGCTTCCTTGCCGTGTCCCCGTTTCTATCGATCCTGATTGCCTGGCTTTGGCTTGGGGAGATACCTGGATCCATATCAATTATAGGTGGAATAATTGCAATATTTGGCGTGACTCTTGTCAATTTTAAAGGGAGATAAAAATAGAAAGCTATTCTTCTTTAGAAATAACTAATTTTCCATCACTTTCTTCATATTCTTTTCCACATTCACGACAATAATACTTTGATGTTTCTATTATTTCGCTGTGATCTATTTTTATTTTCCCGTCTTCTACTATAACTATGTCATAACTATTAGGCTCTGATATGAACTCATCGCTTCCACATTCACACTTAAATCTTGTCAAATATCCTCACCTAGATACCTTAAACTAATTCTTATATATCTATACCAATAGTATTAGTACTTTTACCTTCCGACATCTAACAATGATATAGAAATAGATATAAATCTACCAAAGCTAAATTGTGTAAAATGAAAGTTCGTGAAATTATTAAAATAATAGAAAATGATGGCTGGTTCCTAGTTGCAACAAAGGGGAGTCACCGACAATACAAACATTCAATCAAAAAAGGAAGAATTACAATAGCAGGAAATTTAAATGACGAACTTGCCCCAGGAACCCTCAACAGCATATATAAACAAGCACAGTTAAAGGTGAAATAATATGTATAAGTTCCTTATAATTATTGAAAAAACAAATA
>DUKX01000058.1 GCA_013329085.1 Methanofastidiosum sp.
CATCCTGGTGACTGCCATTATGCTCAGGGCAATTATAAAACACTCAGAAGGGTAAAACTTCTTAAGATGCTACTAAAAGATATGGGATTAGAAGAGGAGAGGTTAAGACTAGAATGGATATCAGCAAGCGAAGGAAACAAGTTCAGAGAAGTCGTAAATGATATGGTCATCAAAATAAAAGAGATCGGACCCTCTCCACTGAGATCGGAGGAATCAAAATGAATAAAGCCAACATAGCATTTTACTGGGCTGCTTCTTGCGGTGGTTGCGAAATTGCTGTTTTAGATATCAATGAAAAGATACTGGATGTAATTGAAAAAGCGAACATCGTGATGTGGCCTGTAGCCATGGATACTAAATACGAGAACCTGAAAAAAATGAAAGACAAATCTATTGATGTCTGCTTTTTTAACGGTGCCATAAGGACAAGTGAAAATGAAGAGCTTGCAAAGTTACTTAGAAAAAAATCGAAGCTTCTTGTTGCATTCGGCTCATGTGCACATGAGGGTTGTATACCTGCTTTGGCAAATCTATTTAACAAAAAACTGATTTTTGATCGAGCCTACCAAGAGACAGAAACAACAGTAAATAAGGATAACATTTTACCCATGCCTTCTTTCGAGGTGAAGGAAGGAGAGATTCATATCCCAGAATTTTATGATACTGTAAAAACTCTTGATCAGGTTGTTGATGTTGATTATTATATTCCTGGATGCCCACCAACTCCAAATATTGTAGAGGATGCCTTTAATAAATTCTTGACTGGAGATCTGCCACCAAAAGGGGCAGTTTTAGCACCAGTTAAGGCTTTGTGTGACGAATGCCCTAGAAAAAAGAAGGACAAAATGATTGAAACAATTTATAGAGTATATGAGAAGGAAGCTGATCCGGAAAAGTGCTTCCTTGATCAAGGCATAATATGCATGGGCCCTGCAACAAGGTCAGGCTGTGGCCACCAGTGCATCAAAGGAAACATGCCCTGCACAGGTTGCTTTGGAAAGACACCTGAGGTGACAGACCAAGGCGCAAAGATGATTTCCGCCTTAGCTTCAGTATTGGCAGTTGAAAATGAAATTGAACTTGATGAGAAAAAGGTGGAAGAACTAATTTCTAAAATTAAGGATCCAGTTGGGACATTTTACAGATATTCACTTGCTTCATCCTTTATTAAGAGAAAGGTGATAAAATGAAAAGAATTACAATAGATCCAATAACAAGACTCGAAGGTCATGGAAAGATTGAAATTTTTCTCAATGATGGTGGAAACGTCGAGAATGCTTATCTCCAGATACCTGAACTAAGAGGTTTTGAGAAGTTCAGCGAAGGCAGGCTTGCAGAGGATATGCCCCAGATTACCTCTAGGATTTGTGGAGTATGCCCAGAAGCTCATCATTTTGCATCAACTAAGGCATTAGACAATGCTTTTAATACTCAGCCCACAGAAACAGCAAAGAAACTTAGAGAGTTAATGTACTGTGGGTATGTAGTATATGACCATATACTTCACTTTTACTTCCTTGGTGGGCCTGACTTTGTTGTCGGACCTGATGCACCAAAAGGGGATAGAAATATCATAGGCGTTATAGGAAAAGTCGGTGTTGAAATAGGTAAGGAAGTCATAAAACACAGAGCATATGGGCAGAAGATAACAAGGATCCTCGGTGGTAAACCCACCCATCCCGTCTGTGGCCTTCCTGGTGGTATTTCAAAAGGATTGAATGAAGAGGAACGAAATGAAATTGAATCAATGGCCGAATCTTGTGTCAAATTCTCAGAGTTTACCTTAAACTTTTTCAAAGATACTGTACTAAAAAATAAGACGTATCTTGATCTCATCAAAAGCCATGCGTACACACTTGAAACTTATAATATGGGGCTTGTTGATAAAAATAACAATCTAAACTTCTATGATGGTTTGGTAAGGGTAAAAAGCCCAATAGATGAAGAGTTTGCCTGTTTTGATGGAAGCCAATATGCAGAGTATATCGAAGAGCACGTTGAGCCATGGACTTATATGAAATATCCTTACTTAAAACAGATTGGATGGAAAGGACTGACAGGTGGTGTTGATAGCGGGATTTACCGAGTTGGACCATTAGGCAGGATAAACGTCATTGATGGATTTACAACTCCGCTTGCAAATGAGGCCTATAAAGAGTTGATTGAAACTCTGGGAAAACCTGTTAATTCAACACTAGCATTTCACTGGGCAAGATTGATAGAGTTACTTTACGCTTCTGAAAGAGTCTTGGAACTTAGCAGAGATAAAAATATCCTAAAACAGGATCTTAGGAACAAGGTAGGTCTCCCAAATGAAGGAGTTGGTGTAGTTGAGGCTGCAAGAGGGACTCTATTCCACCATTATAAATTAACTGAAGACGCAAGAATTGAAAAAGCGAATATGATAGTCGCCACCACAAATAACGCCGGCGCCATATGCATGTCAGTAAGGGATGCGGCAAAAGGTATGATCTCAAATGGAAAAGTCAACGATGGGATACTCAATAGGGTGGAGATGGCATTTAGGGCATATGACCCGTGTTTTGCATGTGCCACACACTGCCTCCCAGGAACATCGCCCATCGAAATATCTATTTACAATAAGGATAGCTCACTTCTTAAGAGAATTGGGAGGGGCATATAGTGGTCTTCACCGTTTCTGAGAAGGGATTGGAACTAAGAAAAAATGTAGAAGAAATATCTGGACAGAATATATTCCAGTGCTATCAGTGCGGTAAATGCTCGGCCACTTGTCCTGTTGTTGACAGCATGGACATGGCCCCTAATAAGATAATAAGATTTGTTCAGATGGGGGACCTTGAAGTTTTGGATCAAAACACTTTCTGGGTATGTGCTGCATGTTTTACATGCTCGGCGAGATGCCCAAGAAGCGTTGACATAGCTAAGATAATGGAAGCGTTGAGAAACGTGATGTTGAGAAACAAGCAGGATTTCATCAATATTTATTCAAAAGAATTTATAGAAAAGATGATTGAAGAAATACCTCAGATGGCTATAGTTGCTGCGATAAAGAAGGGGGTCTGGTGATGGAATATCCTTACTACCCAGGATGTACTCTAAAAACTACGGGGAAAAAGGACGAAGAAGCAGCTTTAGAAGTGGCAAAGCTTTTGGGATTTGAACTAAAGGAGCTCCCTACATGGACATGTTGTGGTGTTGTCTACAATCTCACTTCAGATGTTATGGCTGATCATCTCTCGGCTACAAGAACTCTGATAAGAGCTCAAGAAATGGGGAGGGAGCTTAAAACAAATAAACTTGTGACACTTTGTTCTATGTGCTACAATGTTTTAAAGCAGGTCAATCTGATGTATAAGAATAATCCTGACAAACTCAATAACGTCAATCTTTTCATGGATACCGAAGAAGACTATCTTGGAAATATCGAGATTATGCATTTTTTGGAGGTTTTGTATAACGATATAGGTCCTGAAATGATTAAAGCAAAGGTAAAAACTCCTCTAACAAATCTAAAAGTTGACCCATATTATGGATGTATGCTCTTAAGGCCAAAAACAATAGCATTTGATGATCAAGATGCTCCTCATGTTATGGGGGATATACTTTCTGCACTTGGGGCTAAAGTAATTGAAAACCCGATGACCGTTGAATGTTGCGGCGCCCATCAAATTATAACAAACAAAGAGGCCGTCCTTGATTGTGTCCAAAGAATAGTCAAAGCATCTCAAAGCAGAGGGGCGGATGTAATTGTCACCCCATGCCCACTTTGCCAGTACAATTTAACAACGGGGCAGAAGAGCCTGTTTGAAAAAGGAAAAATAAATCATCAGACTCCTGTTATTTATCTATCCGAATTATTAATTATTTCTCTTTCAGATAACAATCAGGATTATTTGAAGGACTATAAGTTCATTAAAGATAAATTAGAAGAAAGAGGGGGGTAATAGTTGGCTGAAAAAAATCAGATCCCGTTGGTAAGTGTATTTATCATGGGTAAGGAGTATAAAGTTCCATCAGGCCTAACCCTGATGAAAGCCATGGAATATGCGGGCTATAGATATACAAGAGGTGCAGGGTGCAGGGCTGGATTTTGTGGCGCATGTGCGACTATTTACAGATTAAAAGACGACTATAGATTAAAATCTGCTCTGGCATGCCAGACTACAGTTGACGATGGAATGTATCTAGTCCAGTTGCCATTCACACCTGCCAATAAGAAAAAGTATGATGTGGAAAAACTCAATATCGCCCACAATGTAATTCTAAAGGAATACCCTGAGATAGCGAGATGCATCAGTTGCAACAGTTGCACAAAGGTATGCCCTCAAGAGCTAAAGGTAATGGATTATGTTCAGGCTTCATTAAGAGGGGACATAGAAAAGGCAGCAATACTCTCATTTGATTGCGTCCAGTGTGGGCTTTGTGCTTTTAGATGCCCTGCTGAAATTACCCAATACCATGTTGGGCAGCTAGCAAGAAGATTGAATGGAAAATTTGTTGCCCCAAAAGCAATGCATACGGAAGAAGCGGTGGCAAAATTAAACAGCGGAATTACAAAGAAAGAAATTTCAAAGTTAAAAGTCTTGAAGCTTGCCGAGATAAAAGATCTTTACAAGAAGAGGGTGACGGAGTAGTGTTTTGATGAAGCTAATAAAAGGTTATCCCGAGGCAATGAGAGAATCCATTGAAATGGTTGAAAAGACACGAGAAAAAAGACTCAAAGAGAAATATCAGCAGATGTCTATGGAAGAGAGGGACGATGTCCTAAATAGGTATCATCCTGACTATAAACCTGAAGTAAAAAGAACTCTTTCGGTAGGGCATTCAAAAGGAGAGATAGTTCCTTTTGAAGTTGCAGATTTAATTGAATCCTACTCTCGTATTTCTGAAAAAGACATTGATCTTTCTAACATTGACTATGATGTTGACCTTCTCATTATTGGAGGAGGTGGAGCGGGAACAATGGCAGGTATCTGGGCTACATATGAAGGTATAGACCCTCGGAATATTCTTATGACGACTAAGCTCAGGCACGGCGACTCCAACTCAATTATGGCCCAAGGTGGCATACAGGCAGCAGACAAATCCAATGATGCCCCTGAAATTCATTATCTTGATGTTATCGGAGGGGGGCACTTGGCAAATGATCCCGAACTTGTTGAAGCTTTAGTTTCTGATGGCCCCGCAATAATAAAATGGTTTGAAGAAAAAGGAGTCATGTTTGATAAGGAAAAAGATGGAACAATGATTACTATTCACGGAGGGGGAACCTCAAGGAAAAGAATGCACTCTGCTAAAGACTATACTGGTATGGAGCTACTTAGAGTTATTAGAGATGAATTTATTAATCTATCAATTCCTGCTGTTGAATTTTCACCTGCAATAGAACTTTTGATGGATGANNCCAAGGCTACTGTTATGGCCACAGGTGGATTTGGGAGACTTCACATTCAAGGATTTCCCACTACAAATCATTATGGCGCAACTGCCGATGGGCTTGCAATGGCTTATAGGTGTGGAGCAAGTCTAAGAGACATGGATTCTGTACAGTACCACCCCACAGGTGCAGCTT
>DUKX01000044.1:0-170 GCA_013329085.1 Methanofastidiosum sp.
AGAGGCCTCGGGTTCAAATCCCGATGGGTCCACCTTAAGTATCTTACATTAATGTATAATTTTGATGTAAGTGGCTGATAAAACTACGTGGTAGTTTTAGAAGAAGCCATGCATAGGCAAAACTTCGATCAATTCCCGTTAATTGACCTTGGCAAAAGTAAGAATATGAA
>DUKX01000044.1:225-13826 GCA_013329085.1 Methanofastidiosum sp.
TAGTAGGGGGAGGAAAAGAAAGCAAATGCGATGTCCTTAGTAAAGGCGATCGAAAAGGACAGAGAGCAAACTGAACTTGTGATACTTTAAGTATCATAAGGATGTGGTGTATGGGCTCTACTTGCGATTACTTCGTGTGAAGCTGAATTTATCTGAAATGATATACCGCAGAGGGTGAAAGTCCCGTAAGCGTAAACATGAAGAATTTGTAGAGTACCTGAGTACTGTGGGTCGGATATCCTTCAGGAAAAAGGGAGGCATCAACTCCCAACTCTAAATACGTATTGAGACCGATAGTGAAGTAGTACCGTGAGGGAAAACTGAAAAGTACCCCGAGAGGGGGGTTAAAAGAACCTGAAACCAAACAGTGAAAGATATGCATGGCTCAAAAGGAGCGATTCTTCTTAAAGGAATATGGAGTAATCCATTAGTACGAGAGAAGAGGACTAGGGTCATGCTGTACGTCTTGAAGCACGAGGCAGGGAGTTTCTGGTAGTGGTGAGATTAAGAATTCAATTTCGTAATCAAAGAGAAATCAACAGTCCGCAAGAGTTTACTCTGAGGGACGGGGTGTGAAAGTGCCCGGAATCACTACCAAAAGACCCGAAACCAGTCGATCTATTCCAGGGCAGGGTGAAGCCGATCAATTGATTGGTGGAGGCCCGAAGAGGTTCTGACGTACAACTCGTTCTTCTGACCTTGGAATAGGAGTGAAAGGCTAATCAAGGCTGGAGACAGCTGGTTCCTCCCTAAATAGGCCGCAGTCTAGCCTGAAGGGAGATAGCAGACAAGGTAGAGCACTGATTGAATGTTTAGGGGGAGAAATCTCTCGGCATACTGTCAAACTCCGAACTTGTTTGCGTTGTAGATCTTCGGAGTCGGGGACGTTGGGGTAAGCTCATGTCCCCTTAGGGAAAAAACCCAGACTAGAGTTAAGGTCCACAAATTCTGGATAAGTTAAAGGACGTCATCAGTCTAAAACAGTGGGAAGGTAGGCTTAGAAGCAGCCACCCTTTAAAGATAGCGTAACAGCTCACCCATCTAGATTGATGGCTCCGATAATGGAATGGATTAAGCCAGATACCGATACTCTAGGACTCGAAAGAGATTCGTTAGGGAGGCGTTGTGATAGGGCAGAAGCTGGGGCGTGAGTTCCAGTGGACCTGTCAGAATTGTAGATCCTGCCGGGAGTAACAGCAAAGTGGGGTTAGAATCCCCATCGCCGAAAGGGCCAGGATTCCTCAGCAATGTTCGTCAACTGAGGGTTAGTCGATCCTAAGGCTCTTCGTAACTCGATTGAGCCGAAAGGGAAACCCGTTAATATTCGGGTACCGTAAAGATACACGCGGCAACGCAAGTTCTTTCCTTGACACTTCGGAGTACGCTGAATGGAACCATCGTTCCATCTAACTATATAATTCCATGGAGATGCTTAATGCAGAGAAGTGGAAGAAATTAGGAATAGCCTGACGTTTTAGTCGGGTTCGGCCGATCTCTGGAGTCCGTGAAAAGGGGATAGAAATGAATTCTTTATGTTCGTACTGAGATCCGACACAGGTGCCCCTTGGTGAGAAGCCTAAGGCGTGTTGGGATACTCCAGTTAAGGGAACTCGGCAAAATAGCTCCGTAACTTTGGGATAAGGAGTGCGTACTGTCTTTAATCGGACGGTACGTCTCAGTAACTAGAGGGCTTCGACTGTTTAATAAAAACACAGCTAGCTGCTATCCTGTAAAGGTTTGTACAGCTGGTGACATCTGCCCAGTGCCGGCACGTTAAGCCCGGTTTCAACCGGGGGAAGCGCCGGTAAACGGCGGGAGTAACTATAACTCTCTTAAGGTAGCGTAATACCTTGCCGCTTAATTGGCGGCTTGCATGAATGGTGTAACGAGAGCCCTACTGTCCCTAACTGGAACCTAGTGAAACCACTTCCTGGTGAATATGCCAGGGTCCCCCGATGGGAAGCGAAGACCCCATGGAGTTTTACTGCAGCCTGTCGTTGTCGCTTGGATTTTGATGTAGAGCGTAGTTGGTAGCCATCGAAGCAATCTCGTCAGGGATTGTGGAGGCGCAAATGGAACACCAACCTTCTAGGTCTAAGCGACTAACCAACATTGTTATTGTTGGGACACCGGTAGGTGGGCAGTTTGGCTGGGGCGGTACGCCCTCGAGAAGATATCGAGGGCGCCCTAAGGTTGACTCAGGTGGGTCAGGAATCCACCGTAGAGGGCAAGGCCAAAAGTCAGCCTGACTGGATATTGCACCACAAGATATCCAGAGGCGAAAGCCGGGCCTAGCGAACTCCAATGCCTCCTTGATGGGGGCTTGGACTAACAGAAAAACTACCCTGGGGATAACTGAGTCGTCCGGGGCAAGAGCCCACATCGACCCCCGGGCTTGCTACCTCGCTGTCGGTTCTTTCCATCCTGGGTCTGCAGCAGGACCCAAGGGTGGGGTTGTTCGCCCATTAAAGGAGAACGTGAGCTGGGTTTAGACCGTCGTGAGACAGGTTAGTTGCTATCTATCGGGGGTGTTGGTCGTCTGAAGGGAAGGTAGTCCCAGTACGAGAGGAACAGACTGCCGTGGCCTCTGGTGTGCCGGTTGTCTGATAAGGCATCGCCGGGTAGCTACGCCATAGTTAATAAGGGCTGAAAGCATCTAAGCCCGAAATAATCCCTGAAAATAGACAACCACTCTCTAATAGCAAAAGGGGATAGGTGACTATAACTTTAGTTAGAGACGAAGACACGGATAGAAGATCCGGTTGATAGGTCGGTAGTGTAAGTACCAAGCCTTCGGGCGAGGTATTCAGCTTACCGATACTAATAGTCTAAGATTCATTATTCCGAAATTGTTCGAGGTCAAACGATAGGATTTGACGAAGTTTTGCTATGCATTCTTTTTTGATTTAAATTTTATATGTATAATATAATATTTTAGTATTTGTTGTTTTCATTCGTTTATTCATTAACTTTATATAGACGGCCTTCTCATTAATAAATTGGGGATTATAATGGCTCAGAAGTCAAGAACTCAAAATTTAACTGAATTATTAAAAGAACTTGAGGCCACTACTCCTGATGTTGAAGCTTCTGCTGTTGTGTCTACAGATGGACTCATCATTGCAAGTGCTCTTCCACAGGATGTTGAAGAAGATAGAGTTGCCGCAATGTCTGCTGCAATGCTGTCGCTTGGCGAGAGAACTTCTCAGGAACTGAAGAGAGGGTCCTTAGAACAAGTATTTGTTAAAGGTGTAAATGGGTATATCCTAATGATGGGTGCAGGTGAAGAATCGGTATTAACTGCCCTTGCCAGAAAAGATGCCAAATTGGGGCTTGTATTTTTAGATATGAAAAGGACAGCCGATGAAATATCTAAAATAATCTGATATCTTATCCTTAATTTTATTATTTAACAAAAATCTGATACTGATAGCTGTTTATGTTTTTCTCTAAAGTTCATTTTTACTTCAGAATCCGCTAAATTAATTTCTTGAGTTGTATATTCTTTTATCTTGAATTTTGTAGTTATGTCTATACTTAACTGCATATACTTTAAGATTGAGCCTTTTGTAACCGTTAATATAAGTTTATTACTACATTTTGCACACTTACCAGTAAGAGGAACTCTCCTATATGTAGTATTACATTTGGTGCATCTTACTTTCTGTTTTCCGTATGATCTTATGTTCCCTTTGATATCTGGTATAAAGTGTGTTTTTAGAACCCTCTCTGCAACATCGTTTTCATCTACTGCCCTTATCTTTTTAGCAATATCAAATTGAGACATCAACTTTTCTTCCATAGAATTTAAAGTTGTGTAGCTGCTGGACTTTGGACCTTTAGATATATCAGATGTGTGATGCGTAAATTTAAGCCCAGAATAAACTCGATCTGTTCCCAATCTATTTTCTACTCTTTCAATCTTTATCTCTTTTGGGTGGAGATATTTTAGTGTGGCATCATAGAATTCTAGAGGATAGCTATCACAAATATCCATATTATGGACTTCTTTGTCAACCTCTCTTGGGTCAATTCGTGTAGTTAATACAAGAGGCGCGTCCATTTGCCCCCCTCTTGTTTGTGGAAGATAATATTTGGAGAAATTAAGCAGCGCATCCATCAAAAGCATTATTGAATCCTCATCCCCATCGCAGTTTCTCCTCTTTGCAGCGTGAAAATAAGGGTGAGCATAAACAACCTTAGTATCTGTAAATCCAACTATGCGTCCAATAGTGCCAGCTGACGTATGAGGCGCCAATCCAACTACTAATTGGCCTACAAGATCTTCTACATTTTCGAGATTATAATAAGATTTTAATCCATATATCTTTTCTAGCTCTCCATCAATAAATTTAGTAACTTTAAACAAATATGCAATTGAATCTTTTGGTACGATAATATCCTGAACATTTAGTTCAAGGATTTGATTTTCATCTGTAAGTTCATTTCCAAGATAGTCCTTAATGTATCCAAGTTCTTTTAGTTTTTCAATGCCCACATTAGCTTCTTTTGGAATAAAATGAGTCAATGGAGCATCAGTTGCGTCGTATCTGCAGGTTCCATCTTTGAATATATAAATTTCATTTGAAGCTCTCAATATACCTTTCTCTAGTGGCTCGGGGATTTTGTACTCAGAACTCATACCCTGAACGCCTTTGACTTCCTTTGGGAGTTCATATCCTAAATTTAGAAGTGCTAGACTCAAGTCTTCTTTTAAATTCACTTTTTTCTTTGAGTATACTCTAAGACGTGATCCACATTCTGGGCACTTTTCACTAACTACACTTGAACCCTCGTAAGAACATGTCTGATGGGAGCAAGACATATACATTTTTGTCATACTCTCGCAGTCTGGGCATTTCGTGAGATGTGTTTTAGTATTACATTTTGGACATCTTTTATTTACCGCTTCGACTTCTATAAAATTCTTCTGCGATGCCTTAATTATACTCCTTGTTGAGCCACCTGACATCCCAATTGGGAATAACACGTGAACAGGTGGGCTCATCTTCCTCTCTTTGGCTTTCTCAGGCCTTCCCATCCTACAACCAACAGTGGTAGGTATAGCGTCTCTGACTTTAATCTCTAGTAAATTTGATATCCTTTCTAAAACTGTTTCCCCATATGTTTGTTTCCCTGAAAGAATAAGTGCTAATATATGGGATTCTATTTTTACATTACCGTCTGATACTTGATGAGGTGCACATAAATTCTCAATAATATTTTTTATTCTGGTACCTTCTCCCAAATCAAAGATAATTAAATCCTCATTTATAGTATATCTATCATAATTAATTAGATAATCCAAATCTTCTATTGAAATATAACTCCAAAACAAGTTATATTTTGGGTGTAGTGGAATCCCATATTTTTTTGATAATTCAATAGCCTCTTTTACCTCTGGGATCTTCCTACCTTCTAATATATCTTTGAGCTCTTCACTACCTTCTTTTTCATCCAAAGCTTTTTCTAAATCTAGAGCCCACCATTCTTCTACATAGCCTGAAGGCATTAACAGGTGATTATTCTCTACAAAATCTCCATATGCAATAAGAGCATCACCCAAGAATATTATCTCTTCAACATCTCCAGGCTTAATATTTTCATACGAATAAAGCCAATCGCAGCTTTGATTTTTGAATTTTACAAAAGGCGGCAGTATTGAATCTACAGGCATAGCAACTGTTGCTTTACCAGGCCTTTCAGTTTTAAGCTGAGTTCCAACAGCTATAAATCCATTCACTATGTGCATAGCTGCAGGATGGTAACCCCATGCAGCAAATCCCGTGTCTCTACTGCGCCCATATCTTAGCCTAAATCCACCCTTGCTACTCGGATGAGCGATAACAGGTCTTCCCGCAAGCAAATCTGAGAGATACTTCCAGTTTGCTTTTATCTTTTCTGTATTATCGTCACTTTCTTTTTTTTCTTCTTTTTTCAAATCCTTTATGAATTCCCATCCTTCTAGCTCGAATACCTTCAAAACTTTTTCAATTTTCTTTGATTTTTGGATAACTCCTTCTGCCAAAGCAAGAAGGGCCCCCCCTCTAACTTTATTTGTTTCTATCCTTGGCAGATTTCTATACCCTGAAACCTCTATATCTTCTGTACTTTCTCCAGTGATTTCAATTGGTATGTTTGTGAGTGAAACTATAACTTCTTTATTCGAGGGTTTGTATTGTAAATGGGTCTTTCCTCTTTCATACAGTTCAATTTCTTCAATGAATCTCTGTATCTCTTCTTCAGTTGCCTTGTATTTAGAAAGGCCAAGTCTTTTTCTTACATAATCCCCTAAAAGAACTGAGAGTGCCGCAGCTGTACCACCTGCAGATCTAATGGGCCCTGCAAAATATAATGCTAGATAATCAGTACCATCAAAATTAGTTTTAATCTTAACATCAGAAATACCCTCCAAGGGAGCAGAAACAATACCTTCAGTCAAAATTGCGAGACCTGTCCTTACAGCCTGCTCAGCTAGTTTTTCCTTTGAATTCTTCTTTGAGTATTTTTCAGCAAGAATTTCATCTGCAATCATAATAGCTATTTTTTCTCTAGGATGCCCCTGCATATCAAGCTCTCTTATTTTAGTTGCAACTCCTTTTGGTCCCACTATTCCTTCTATTCTCCCTGCCATATCTGCAGCCAAATGTATTTCAACAGACGGTGATGGATCCAATCCTTTTTTTCTTGCTTCTTGGGCAATCTCATAAGCTTTTTTTGCTTCAATTTCTAGAGAGTTAAAATAAGCTTCTATCAATCAATATCCCCCACCGTCATTACAAAACCCCATAATTGATAGTTTGTGAGTTTTTAAATCAAATATTGGAACTCGACCTGGTGTGGGCATAATATTTCTCATCTTCTGGTAGTCAGTTTGTGCCTGCCAACCTCCGGAATTAATCATTGATGTTCCCCTATAATTGCCATAACCGTTTACATGAATATGTCCTGTGTGGAGGATATCTGGGTGAGTATCGATCAACAAGTAATCCTTTTCTTCAGGGGAGATAGAGGTTTTGCCACCATAAACTGGCGCCAAATGCCTCTTTCTAAGCATTTCTTTCATTGCTGGCACGGGCTTGTCATGTCCGACCCCCGCTATGCCTTCGACAAAATCATATATGCTTGTTCCATGATAGACAACAGTCTTTACGCCATGCATTTCAAAAAAGCAAGGATTTGGAGCCATATCTACATTTGGTAAACCATATAGCTTTTCAGCATACTGTTTTTCTACAGGCAATTGGGGTTCTCCACTTCTAGTTGCATCGTGATTTCCTGGCGACATAATTATTCTTATCCAGTCAGGAACCATAGACAATAGTTCATAGAGTCTGTCATACTGGTCATAAACGTCAAGTATTTCTAAATCTTTTTGCTGATTGGGGTATGTCCCTACTCCATCGACTAGATCCCCAGCAATAACTAAATATTTCACTCTGGAGGCTAATTCTCTTTGCACAGGTGAGCCCATTCTAATATTAAGCCACTTTACAAACTTTAAGAAGGATTTTTCTAGAAAGGCATTTGAGCCAACATGTATATCAGAAATATGAACTGAGCATAGATCCACTTCACTTCTGCACACTTCCCTAGAAACAGGTAAATCTGGAAATTCAAACTCCTTTCCGAATATTATCCCGTCCCCGAGAGCACCCTTAATCCAGATAATCTCGTCAAGCATGATAAACTTAACTTTTTCATCAAGTTTTTTTGAGCCTGAGAAGAATACTTTAATCCTTCCTGTATCATCCTCAACTGTTAAAATAAGATTTCCTTTTTTTGACTCATTTTTTTCTGTTACCATTCCAACTACGCTTGTTTCTTCACCTTTCTTTGCCCGCAAAGCTTCGCCTATAGGCATGAAATCTCTTGTAGAGGGCCTTTCTCTAAACATCTTTTTCATTTTGGCATATCTGTCATTGAAAAGTTTGACAAAGTCTTCTATCGACCCCTGTGATACATTTTCTTGTTTTATGTTTTTAGTAAATTTAATCTCGGCTTCATTTTCCTTGGCAGGTATCCTTTTACCATTAATAGATCTCTTAATCTCTGCTGCAGGCTCTTCTAATTTAATTTCTATCTTTTCTTTTTCAATTGCTAATGGGATTTCAGGTTCTTGATCATAATTCAAAAAATCCTCAAGGTCGCTATCGTTAACAAATAACTTTCCCTTTCCTTTTAAAAAATCAATTAACTCTGTATATCTTTTTTTTTCAATTAAAGATAAACTTTGGACAGAGTTAACAGTAAGTATAAGATTGTTTTCTAAAAATAGATTATTTATTTCTTCATTAAATGATGTCGAATCTCCCACCAAATCACCACAGGATTAATGGGATTAATTGTCGTAAATTAGGTCTTCTTCGAGGTTGTCCTCAAAGGTTTCTTCCTCTTCGTACCATCCCAATATCTCTTCTTTCTCAATGAGCTCCCACTCTTCTTCAAAATTGATTAGAATGAGCTCTTCACCACAGAATGGACACTCTATGTTTAATCCATCCTTTACTTCTTTAAACTCTATAACTTCTAGACATACAGGGCAATCAATTTCCTTCATTCAATCCCTACCTATACGCCTTTACCTAACTTTTAAATCTATCTATGTGATTCTGAAAGAACTCTTTTACCTTTTCCTTTAGGATTTCTTCTGAGTCCGGGATATATTCAAGGCTATCTCTTATCCATTTGGGTATATCCTTTGAGACAAATTTGTTAGCGACTCTTTCATCAAGGAAGACAATCAAAGCTTTATCTGATAGAAGCCTATGTGCTCTACCCGCAGCTTGACTTAATTTTCTATGGGCAGGAAGATAATACCCGTAATACTTCCCTTTTCCATAAAACACCTTTTGGTAGTACTCTATCTGTGCTTCTATCCTTGGTGTGGGTCTTGCATAAGGCACACCCACAATTATTACTGTGTTCATCTCATTTCCAGGATAGTCTCCGCCCTCGGCGTTTCTCCCACCCATTACCCCTAGTAAGACTGCACCTTCTTTTCCAGAGCGATTCTTAAAGTCTGAGACTAGCGTATCATTTTCTCTAGAATCCATGTTTCGCCTTTCCATAAACACTGGCTTATCAGACATCAAAGCTATCCCCGAGCCAAGCAGGCCATCAACAACTTCATATGAAGAGCAGAATATTCCAACATTTGCGGGTACAGAATGGATAACATCTATTGCTTTGAGCGTTATTTTCTTATACATTTCTTCATTTCTGTGCGTTCCTTTTGTGGTTACACCTTTGGTTACCATGCCCTTTATGTTTGAAGGTGAAAAAGGAGAAGGAAATACCTTGAAAGCTGGATTCTTTATGCCGATAATATCTGAGTAAGCATCCAGTGGCTCTAGGGTCCCCGACATATGAACAGCGCCATATGCAAAATCTAAAACCTGTGTAGTTATCGGTCTGGGATCAAGGGACAATATTCCAAGTTTTAGGGTATCTTCGTCCTTTTTTGTTTTAGTTTTTTCAAAGATGTAACAGTATCCTTCATTCCCTCTTGCATTAAACCAGTTTTCAAGAAATGATGCTATTCTAAAAATGTGGGATTTTGGCATCTTATTTTTCTTAAGGCGAGTCTTTTGAACTTTTTCTCCAATAGCCTTCATATATGCTATAAGATCGAATATGGTCTTTTCAAAACTCTTTGAAACAAAAGGACCCTTCAATCCTTCAAGCCGTGTGAAAAGGTCTTGATAAGATATGATGACCTCATCCTCAGATTCCATCTTAAAATCATTTTCTAATTCTAAAAATACATCATAAAATTTGTTTAAAAATTCAGAGACAATAGGTTCTTCAAATTCTATTGACTCATTTATTGCAGCGGTAATTGAATAAATTGAAAGCTGATCTGAACCAAGATTTATTGCAAGATCTGATAGGTTGTGGGCTTCATCAAGGATTAAAATGATGTCGTCAAGAGTTGCCCCGATACCTTCAAGGAAATTATCTCTAATTTCAGGATGAAAAATGTACATATAACTACACGAAATTACTTCAACGTTTTGCAATATGCCTTTGACTACTTCATATGGGCACATATTTTCTTCAATACAAAGTGTCACTACATCCTGAGATAAAGAAGGTTTTTGTGAAAGGCTTACCTCAATCTCGTAAGCCCTATCTTCTTTCTCTTTCATATTCTCATAAAATTCACATTTGTTCTCTCTTCTTAACAATCTACAAACGTGAAGTGCCATCGAGGTATCCATTTCATTGTTTACAATAGTTGGATGAAGGCACATAGAGTTTCTGCCTTTTATAGAAATGCCAGATACCTCTACCTTCTTCCCAACTTCCATTAACTCTTCCATAACCCTATCCATCTGCTTATGAGTTCTGCAGCAATAGACAATTTTTTTACCAAATTTTTCTGCTATGGGCAATACGGCAGATAGAACAGAGATAGTCTTGCCAAATCCTGTAGCAGCTTCTACTATCGGATTCTTTTTTTGAATTAGACTAGTCTGAACAAATTGGATAAACTCCTCTTGATTTGTCCTGAAATTGTCATAAGGGAAGAAGGAGTTTTCCATAAAAAGAATTTATTTACTTTGTTAAAAAATGTTTGGATAGGTATTTATATTATTGTTTCCAAATAATAAACATGTTAATCCTTTCGGAAAATGATCTTAGATCAGTTCTTAATTATAAAAATGTGCTCAAGGCACTTGAATCAGGTTTTGTTGCATACAAAAGGAAAGGAAAATTTCCAATTAGAACGGCAATAGATTCAGAGGAAAATAAAACAACAGTATTGTTCATGCCATCCTCTTTTCTAGACAAGTCCGGAGTAAAAATAGTGTCATTATGCGAGAATAATCCTCCAAACAGGCTCCCTTATACTAGGGGCATATATGTTTTGGCTTCATTAAAAGATGGTGCACCACTCTGTATCATGAATGGAACTTATCTAACACATATCAGAACTGCAGTTACTTCCTTATTGGCATCAAAGTATCTGGCAAAAAAAGATCCAAAGACATTGGGCATTATCGGTACAGGAAAGGTAGGAACAATGGCATGTGAAGCTCATCTATCGCATTTTGGAATAGAGAAAATATATGCTTTCGATAAACTTGATTATTCACTTAATTCATTTGCACAAAGAGTAACTGTAGGCAATAATCCAAATATATTTTTATGTAAAGATGGAAACGAAGTTGTGTCTAAATCTGATATATTCATCACAGCAACAACTTCAAACATTCCTATTTTTAATTCTCGCTCTGTTAAGGAAGGAACTCACATCAATGGAATTGGGTCTTACAAAAAGACAATGCAAGAGATACCGGAGGGGCTTGTACTAAGGGCAAAAGTTTTTGTTGACACTCTTGAAGGTGCAACTTCTGAGCCCGGAGACATTGTCATTCCTCTCCAAAATGGATTAGTTAACAAAGAGGACATTATGGAGATTTCTGATGTAATTCTAAAAAGAATTTCAAGAGAGGATACTGATATTACCTTTTTCAAATCTGTTGGATTTTCTCTGGAAGACATTATTACTGCAGAACTTGCGTATAATGAATCTAAGAAGAACGGTATCGGGATAGAAGTAGACATTTGATTAAAATCACGCCCCCGCCGGGATTCGAACCCGGCGCTTCGGCTCCGCAGGCCAATATTTTATCCGGCTAAACTACGGGGGCAGCACAAAGGTCAAAATAGAAAGATTAATAAACTTTTTGGTATTAGGTTTCATTGGTGAGGCAATGGAAGATGAAGACATCGATAATGTAGTTATTCAGGGAGAGCCATCACCTGAAGAGATTGCAGAGAGTGATAGAGAAGGCATAAGAATTGCAGCAAAAGAAGTAAACTATGAACTTACGCCTGCTGAGATAGAGGACATCAGAAAAGGAATGTTAAAGTCATTGATACTTAAGATAGTAGCTGCTAACTCACTAGTCCCTGATAATGTAAAAGAAGACGACTTTGAGACTATTCTCGCCTTATACACAAACGTACTATCAAACATGCTCAAAAAATAATATTCTATTTTATTTAATTTCTAGGAATAATTAGTTAACATATATTCTATAAATTTAGTAAAACCATTAAGCGCTTTCAGTATATAAAGAAAAATTATTTATTTGACTGAAATTTCTATTTCTTTTTCTTGATAAATATAGGTTCCTTGAACTTTAAATTTTATTTTATAATTGCCCGGGTCACAGTTTGGATTTATTGATACATCATAGTAATATGTTGACTTTGGAAGTATGTCTGTCTTTTCTGGCCTTATATTTATTTTCATGCAAGATGGGCAATCCTCTACAGCTAGGGTTACATCTTTTGCCTTAAGCAATCCTCTGTTTTCAACTCCAATTTGAATGATATTCTCTAGATTATTATTTATAAGAAGGCCGCTTGTGAATTGGCCTCCCGGTATATAGTGAATGTTCGATGAAGGACTGAACAAATCAGTTAACTGTATGTTATACAATAAATTGGGGGTCACTTTATTAGTTGTCTGAATCTTAACACAGGTGTTAGCGTAACCAATTGTATAGTTAGATCCTGTTTTACCAGTGAACCACATCTTTAAATTTGGACAACCTCCAGTTTCAAAACCGTTTGGATCATAGAGTACTGAAGGGGTGTATGTTCTATCATTTCTCCACAAGACTCCATCATTCTTATATAAAATTGGATTATTTGGATCTCTTTGCCAATTGATGCCATCTGTTGATGTTGCATGACCAATTCCTTCTCCCGCTTCTGTTTGGCCTCCAGAATACCATAAGTGCCAAGTATCTCCGATTTTTACAACTGTTCCATATGTAGTATAACTGCTGTCCCAAGCATCTGTATTTCCCCAAACTCCCTCGTTACCTCTCTTTAGTACTCTTCCATAACCTTTCCACAAAATACCATCAGTAGAATATGCAAGTCCAATCTCCTCAAAACCACCTGTGGTACCATCATAATACATAACAAATTTATTGTTCCAAATGTTCACATCATCAAGATTAGTGGATCCATTTACATTGTAAAAAACGTCTATAGGGCCATAAGATCCCCTGTTCCAATCATTAGATCCTACTACTGAATTTCCAACTTGTTGTATTGTCTGATCATTATACCAATTAATTCCATTTGAAGACTCTGCGCATCTAATACTGTTTATGCTGTAAAGATATGCACTTGTATCTTGGTACCATATCCGATAATACATTGTAGTCGAAGAAGGATTTATTCCAGAATTTGCACCGCTAAATCCATTAGGGAAATATACAACATGGCAGTGGTGGGGACTAGTAAGGCCAGTATTAGTAATAATATTAGTCCAGTTTATTCCATCTTCTGATTGAGTTACATATGCTCCACCGTTACCATTACTATACCACATCTTGTAATATGAAGCATCGCCGTGACCACTAAATTTGTTGATATCAAAAATGACAGTAGGGTAATAGGCCTTAGGAGCGGAATCAAACACGGGATTCTTAGAATATTCTTCAAATGTTATTTCCTGAGCCATAATAAATGGAACAGTTAATACTAATAATGTTAAAACAATAGCAATATACTTCATAAAAATTAGCAAAGATGTCTATTTATATATCTAACTCTTAAAATTACCAAAA
>DUKX01000206.1 GCA_013329085.1 Methanofastidiosum sp.
AAGATCAGTTGGTTTTCTTTAACGGTTGATATAAAAAGTTTGATTTTAATGATTATTACAAAAGATCATTTGAAAGGAGATTTGTCATATCCGATGACATCGATAGGGATAACGTTACTGCTAGTATGGATGATGGTATTTTAAAAATTAATCTTTTTAAAATTAAAAATACTAAATCTAATCTTATTAAAAAAATAGAAATTAACAACGGTAAAGTTTTACTTACAATAGATTTGCCCTCTAACCATCAATTTGCTAACTCAATAAGAGAAGAGATTAAAGAAAAGATTGAAACTCTATGGGATGTAAAAGAAGTAATTATTGAGTTTATAGATTAATTTTTTATAATAATTATTATTCTACTCTTCTCTTTAGATTTATCTTTACCCATAAGTTAATAAAATAAAACGCCTCTTAAGATTTATCTAGAATTCTAATAATAACGGGTATAGTTATGGGCCAAGCAGATGAAAAAATTTCTTTTGAAAATCCAATTATTATTGTCAGTATTTATTTTGTCATGGGAATCGTATGGATTATATTCTCTGACGTATTCTTGGCGATGCGTGTAAAAGATGTTCCTACGTTGGTTTTTTTTCAAACTTTTAAAGATATATTATTTATATTATTGACTTCCTTATTGGTCTTTTATTTAATCAATCGTGGATTTAACAAAATAAAATCTTCCACTCAAATAATGACTGAAAGTGAGCGAAAGAATAAGATTATACTGGACACTGTTGGAGATATTCTTCTTTATGTCGATAAATTTGGGAAAATATTAGACATTAATAAAAGAATTGAAACAAGATTAGGTTACAAGAAAGAAGAATTAATTGGAAAAAGTTTCATGGATGTGGGAATTCTTGATGTCAAATATATCCCTACTTTAGCTAAGATGTATAGGCAAGGGATAAGCAATACATCTGATGGAAGAATAGAACTAGAATTAAATCACAAAAATGGCAGTACAATTATGGCAGAGGCCAATAATAAGTTTATTACGCAAAATGGCGAAATAATCGGTGCAGTGACAGCATTTAGAGATATTACAGAAAGAAAGAAGGCTTTAGTTCAAATAGAAAATAATATTGAAAAATTTGCCCATCTTATTGATCATATCCGGAATCCATTGGCAATACTCAGCACTTTCACACATGTTAGAATAAATGAACCAGAGATAAAACAAAGCTTGTTAACTCAGATTGATAGGATAGATGAGGTCATAAAACAACTGGATGAAGGTTGGATGAATACCGAAGATACCCGAAAATTTTTGAAAGACTATAAATAATTAATTATATCGTTAAGGAATGTATTTTATTCGAAGATATCTAACCATTCTGATATTCCTATATTTTTCTTTACAGATGTTTTGATAATTTTTATTTTAGGATTAAGTGAAAGACAATCTCTTTGCATTTTTTCAGGACTTGCATCAACAGCTTCGGCGATGTCAATTTTATTGATTATACATATATCTGAAAATCTGAATATTATTGGATGCTTCAATACTATATCGTCTCCCTCACTTACACTGACAATAACAATCCTTTTGTCTTCGCCTAGTGTAAAATCTGACGGGCATATTAAATTTCCCACATTTTCCATTATGAAATAATCGAGGTCTTGGAGAATTCCTCTTTCCTCCAAGTCTTCCAGCTCATGAGATATCAAATGCGCATCCAGATGGCACTCCTTTCCAGTATTTAATGGGATTACAAGGCATTGATGTTTTCTGAATCTATTGGAGTCGTACTCAGCAACTACGTCTCCTGCAATAACGCCAACTTTTTTTCCTTTTTTCACTAAAGCATCAATGGTAATTTCTATTAGGGAAGTTTTTCCAGAGCCTATTGCACCCATTACGTTATACGATTTAATTCCATATTTTTTTAGAAGTTTACTATTATCATTTGCTATAATTGAATTCTCTTTTATGATGTCTTTTTCAATGTCGATGCTTGCTGTTTTATGCATGATATATAAAAATAATTTTTATTTAAATAATTAATGATATAAAATAACATTCAAATCGACCATTAGAAATATTTTTAAGGAATTAAAATAGTCACATAAGAATAATTTTTGCAATATCAAATTTTAAAAATCGTTTACCAAAAGATTTATAATTAACAAATTAATCAATAAAATAGTTTGGACTAACATATGAATTGGAGGGATTTATATTAGCATGGCAGTTTCTGAGGGTTATAATTATGATAAAGGTGGTAATACTGATTATGCAGAAGAGCCATTAAATTTGTCAGATAATGCAATAAAAGTATTAGAAAGGAGATACCTAAAAAAGGATCATGAAGGAAATGTCATAGAAACTCCAAATGATCTCTTTTTAAGAGTATCAAAAAGTATCGCAATAGCCGATTTGCTTTATAATGAAAATGCAGATGTTGACTTGTTAACTAAAGAGTTTTATGAAATGATGACAAATTTTGAGTTTCTTCCAAATTCGCCTACATTGATGAACGCCGGGAGGGAACTTGGCCAATTATCCGCGTGTTTTGTCTTGCCTGTTGAAGATTCAATTGATAGTATCTTTGACGCAATAAAATATACGGCCCTAATCCACAAAAGTGGCGGTGGAACTGGATTTTCCTTCTCAAGGCTCAGACCTAAAAATGATGTAGTCCTGACAACTAAAGGCATATCAAGTGGCCCAGTTTCCTTTATGACCGTATTTGACACAGCCACAGAAACGATAAAACAGGGTGGAACAAGAAGAGGGGCCAATATGGCAATTTTAAGAGTGGACCACCCAGATATCCTGGAATTCATTAAATGTAAAGAAGAGAATACCAAACTTAACAATTTTAATATATCCGTGGCAATTACTGATAAGTTCATAGAAGCATTTGAAAATGGAAAAGACTATGAACTTTTAAATCCGAGAACTAGGAAAGTAGATGGGAAATTAAGTGCAAAAGAAGTTTTTAATCTAATAGTACATATGGCTTGGAAAAATGGAGAACCTGGCATAGTATTTATAGATAGACTAAACAGAGGGAATCCAACTCCCGCTATAGGTGAAATTGAAAGTACTAATCCCTGTGGAGAACAACCTCTTCTCCCCTATGAATCTTGTAATCTTGGTTCTATAAATCTTTCAAAATTTTTAAAGAAAAATAATAAAGGATATGAAATAGATTTTGATCATTTAAGAGACGTTGTAAAAAAGTCTGTACATTTTTTAGATAATGTTATTGATGTTAATAGATATCCTTTGGCCCAAATTGAGGACATGACAAAAGGCAATAGGAAAATAGGGTTAGGCGTCATGGGCTTTGCCGATATGCTCCTAAAACTGGGAGTGCCATATAATTCAGAAGATGCAGTAGACCTCGCAAAAATCGTAATGAAGTTCGTTAAAGAAGAAGCTACTGAAGCTTCAAGAGAACTCGCTTCGAACAGGGGATCTTTTCCAAATTTTGAAAATAGTGTATTTCATGACAGAAGGGAAATGCCAATTAGAAATGCGACTATAACTACGATAGCACCAACTGGTACTATAAGTCTCATAGCAGGTAGTTCCAGTGGAATAGAGCCTATATTTGCAATATCCTATATCCGAAATGTCATGGATAAAGATGAGCTTTTAGAAATTAATCCTGTTTTTGCAGAAATTTCCAATGAGAGGGGATTTTACAATCAAGAACTAATGAAGAGGATTGCAAAAGAAGGAACTTTAAAAAATATAGAAGAAATACCTGAAGACATTAAAAAAATATTTGTTACGGCTCATGACATCACTCCCGAATGGCATATTAGAATTCAAGCGGCATTTCAAGAGTATACCGATAACGCCGTTTCAAAAACCATTAATTTTCCAAAAAGTGCAACTGAAAAGGATGTCATGCAAGCTTATCTATTAGCTTACAGAAGTGGNNAAAGTTAATAAAAAAGAAACTTCTATTCAAAAGGCCCCCAGGCCAAGACCAAAAGTAACTAAAGGATTTACTGAAAAGATAAGAACTGGTTGTGGTAATCTTTATGTTACTATAAATGAGGACGAATACGGGCTTTGCGAAATATTTATGCAAATGGGTAAATCTGGAGGTTGTCCCGCAAGTCAGAACGAAGCAATAGCAAGGTTAATATCATTGGCCTTGAGATCTGGAATAGGAATTGAATCTATATTGGAGCAGTTAAGACATATCAGATGTCCAATGCCTACATGGGACGAGGGTATACCTGTTCATTCTTGTGCTGATGCAATAGCTATAGTTTTGGATAGGTATATTAAGAAAGAACTAAACACAAAACAAGAAAGACTAGATTTGGTAGTAACCTCAAACGGAGCGGCTAATAGTAATGGAATGCCAGCGCAATGTCCAGAATGCGGTGAAGTATTAGTATTTTCTGAAGGATGTGTAAGTTGCAAATGTTGTGGGTATACAAAATGCTAAGCAATGGAAAAATAGAAAACTCTAGTTTTGATTTAATATTGTCTGATAATGTCTTGCCCGGAATGTCAGGATAGATCTTTTGACAAAGATAAAGGATCGGTATCATTCTATATTAAGAATTTTAATACTGGGTATTCTGATTTAGAAGTTGTAAAAGAGAAGAAGGACCTTTCCTATTTTCTAATTTCTCCAATAATTATCATTTTCTATAGGCCTTTGTATGCATTTGTTAGATTCAAAGGCTATTTGGATTTTATCTTTAGAAGAGATCCAGTGTGGAGATAAGTTAAATTTTATTTATCTATTGCTTCTTTAATGAATTCTATGTATTCATTTATGCTCATTAAATTTATTTTTTCATCAAGTTCTGAGAATTTAATCTTGCATATCCATGAATCGTATGGTTTAGTATTCAAAAGATCAGGCGAATTTTCAATTTCTTTATTAGTTTCTATTATTGTTCCAGATATAGGAGAAAAAATATCCAACACAGTCTTAACAGATTCAATTTGACATAATAATCCAAATTGTTTGACATTAGTACCTATTGCAGGAAGTTCAATATAAGCTATTTCTCCTATCTCTCTTTGGGAATAATCATCTATCCCGATAATACATATATCGCCTTCAATTTTCATCCATTCATGTGTTTTAGAGTAAAATAAATCATCTCTAAAGAAATATGTTCCTATCTCCAAATAAACACCAGCCTTTTCTCTTCTTTTTTACTTAAATCTTTATCGATAATTATTAATATTCTAAAGAGCAAACATTTATAAATATTTTGAATACATATTCAAAAAGAGGTGTATCTATGAAGGTAGCCATCGCAACTGACGATAAAGTGAATATTTCTCACCATTTTGGAAGAACTCTTGGATTTAGAGTTTTTGAAATAGTAAATAACAAAGTAGTTAGGGACGAATACAGACAAAATATTGGAAAAAGTAATGGGCAGTGTGGTAGCTGTGACCATTCAAGCATGATAAATAACATTAAAGACTGTAATTTAGTCATATGTTATGGAATGGGGCAGGGCATCTATAATGATTTAGTTAGCCACAACATTATGGCAGTTATCACCGAGGAACAAACAGTAGATGACGCTATTAGTTGCCTAATGAAAGATGACTTAGTAAATAGACTTGACAAATTACATTAGCGAACTAATCCCTTTCGTCTATTTTTTCTTTATTCTTAGGCATGCTGCCCTTATATTATTAAAAATATATTTAAATAATATTCCATTTTTATATTTAGAGATGATTTATATGAAACTTGTAGTAATTGGAGGGGGCGCATCAGGATCACAGGCAGCTCTAGAAGCAAGAAAATTTGATAAAAATGC
>DUKX01000072.1 GCA_013329085.1 Methanofastidiosum sp.
AAAAGATTTAGATCCATATTTGAGAAATCTCTTGAAAATGTAGGATTAGATAATGAGTTAGAAATTAGAATTTCTAAGACAATTCAAGTTCTTCTTAATGAATATAAGAGCAATATCCTTAATGTAAATATCTCTCCTAAAGAAAGAAGGGAAAAGGTTTTTAAGGAGGTAAAGCTCTCACAAGATGTACCAGAGTTCATAGGAGATGATATGAGGGCCTATGGACCATATAAGAAAGGGGAAATAATTTCAATTCCCTTGAGAAATGCAGAGATACTTATAAGAGAGAAAGTTGCTGAGAGCTAGTCAAGAGTGATTCTTATGAAAATGCCAAAAAAAATGAATACCTATTGCCCGACCTGTAAAAAGCATACGTCACATAAGGTTGAGACTGTAAAGAAAAGGAAAAGAGGAGAACTTAGCGCAGGTCAGAGAAGGTATAAAAGAAAAATTAAAGGTTACAGAGGTTTCCCCAGATCTTCAGTTAGTGGTGGAAAAGCTGTAAGCAAACTTGATTTAAGATATAGATGCGAATTATGTAAAAAAGCCACTACAAGAAAAGGCTTCAGAGTTAAAAAGTTAGAATTCGTGGAGGCATAATATGAAAAAACTTGTTTCAAAGTTTTTGAGAGTAAAATGTACTGACTGTTCAAGTGAACAGATAGTATTTAACAGACCCGCTATCACCGTAAAATGCCTTACTTGTGGAAAATCCCTTGTTGAGTCAAAAGGTGGAGTAGGCAAGATTAATGCCGAAATACTAGAAGTATTGGAGTGATTATTCAATGCTTGAAAGGGATTACCCCGAAGAAGGGGATCTTGTCATGTGTTCCGTCAAGGAAGTATTTCCTTACGGTGCGTTCGTTATTCTTGACGAATATGACAAGGAGGGTATGATACATATAAAGGAAATCTCCTCCAGTTGGGTTAAAAATATTAGAAATCACGTGAGGGAAGGCCAGAAAATAGTATGCAAGGTTCTAAAAGTTGACGCATCTAAAAATCACATAGACTTATCCCTTAGACGAGTTACAAGCCAGCAGAAGAAAACAAAAGTTCAGGAATTCAAGAGAGAGAAAAAAGGCGAAAAACTATTAGAGCTATACGCTACAAACATTGGAGAAGATTACAAAAGTATTATTCATAATATCGGGGTACCCATTGTTAATAAATATGGCGATTTATACGCCGCTTTTGAAGAAACTTCAACAAAAGGAAAGAGTGTTTTAGAGGGATTAATAGACGAAAAATACGTCGATGGGCTTTATGAAATTATTAAAACTAATGTTGAAAATCCATTAGTTTCCATTACAGGCCACATAGTCCTTGAATGTTTTTCCGGGGATGGAGTAAACATAGTGAAGGACGCTTTAGTTAATGCAAGAGAAAAATATAAAGACAAAGTAGAAGATGTGGAAATAAGGAATGAAGGGTCCCCAAAATATTCTATTCATATCGTTGCTGAAGATTATAAAGCAGCAGAATCTGTTTTAAGAGATATTGCAGAAATGGCAATTTCTCATGTTCAGAGTAATGAGGGTAAAGGATCCTTTAAGAGATCATGATATGAAGATGAAAATCTGCCCTAAATGCAATAAGTATACCCTAAAGGATTTGTGTCCTTTATGTAATACTCCTGCCGTTAATCCTCACCCTCCAAAGTTTTCACCTGAGGACAAATACGGCAAATATAGGAGATTAATCAAAAAAGAGAGTGGAGTGCTATGAAAGAAACTTATATTATTGAAGAAATAAAAGATATAAAACTTGAAAATCCAATATTTGTGGAAGGCCTTCCAGGAATAGGCCTTGTAGGAAAATTAGCTGCTGATCATCTTATTCAAGAATTAAAAGCCGTTAAATTCGCTGAATTATATTCTCCAAGATTTCCCCATCAAGCATTAGTTGAAAAAGACTCAACTATGAGATTAATGAAGAATGAATTCTATTACTACACCGGTGGAAAAAGAGATATATTATTCTTATCTGGAGATACCCAGCCACCACCAACAGATGCGTATGGGCATTACGAAATATCCACCACAATTCTAGACTTTGTTGAGAAGTTTGGTGTTAAAGAAATGTTTACATTGGGCGGATATTCTACAGGAGGATACCCTGTAAAGGAGCCAAAAGTATTGGGTGCAGCATCGGATGTCGAAACAGTTGAAAAATACAAAGACAAAAACATTGTTTTTAGAGAAGACCCAGGTTCTGCAATTGTTGGTGCATCAGGGCTCCTTATTGCAATGGGAAAACTTAGAAATATGAACGGCCTATGTCTTTTGGGAGAATCTCCCGGGTATATAATTGATGCTAAAGCTTCAAAGGCAGTTCTACAAGTATTAGTCGATATATTGGAACTTGAGATTAACATGGAAGAACTCGATAAGAGGGCAGAAGAAACTGAAAAAGCACTTTCAAAGATACAGGAAATGCAGAAGAATATGACTGAATATCAGCCATTGCCTCCAGGAAACGAAGAAACTGGATATATAAGGTAATTATTTAATTACTTTTTATTTTATTTCTATACTTAAAAATATTATTTTATTGTTAGTAAAACAAGGCTAATAATACAATTCTAATATAGCTAGGGTCTGACTATTTTTATAGTCTATAGAGTAAACAATAAAAATGAATACTTCTTAAATTAATTATAACCGGTGAGAATCATATGTCTGAATCCTTTTTAGATAGAAGTCGTATTGAATCTTTAGTCGACGGAATTTTTGCAGTTAGCATGACTATTCTAGTTTTGACAATTAACTTCCCACAAGGTCTTGATATAAAAGATGACATTGTAATATTAAAAGCTATAGAAAAACTGATCCCTCAAATGATTATTTATTTCGTGGCTTTTGCATTAATAGGTATATTTTGGTGTATTTATCATAGTCGATTTCGACATGTAAAAAAATTAGATAATACGTTTATCTGGATAACTTTATTTTGGTTGATGTTCATAGCTTTGATGCCGTTCTCAACTTCTTTAAATGGAGATTATCCAATGTTTCACACTGCCGTCCTTATGTTTCATGTAAACTTTTTGATATTATCCTTTTTATTATTTATACTGTGGGTATATGCATCAAAAAATAACCTGATTGATGAAAAACTAGATCAGAAGACTGTGTCACTAAACAGAAATATACTTGTCGTGATGGTTGTAGTGTGTTTATTTGCTTTGATAATTTCCTTCTTTTCACCTTCAATCAGTAATCTATTCTATTTTTTAATATTCCCTGGGATCTTGCTCGTGAAAAGATACTAAAAATATTATTTACTTTTTTTCCTGCATTAAATGATTGATTATTCTTTCATAAATATCTGGGTACTGTCTATCCTCGCCGCCATCTAACGAAGGATTATCATTAACTTCAATCACATATAAGGCCCCATGACTTTCTTTAATGTCAACTCCATATAAGCCATTCCCGATTGCATTTCCTGCTCGTATTCCAAGATCAATAATCTCCTTTGGCACTTCCTCTTTCGGAACACTTACAACATCACAGTAGACTAAATGGCCATTTACAGAAGCCTGTATTTTAAAGGTTTCATTGGGTATTATGTACTTGCATGCATACAATAATTCTCCATTAAGGACTCCTATCCTCCAATCAAACTTGCTGTCAACAAATTCTTGGACTACAACCCAGTCAGATAATTTTATGAATCTTCTTGATACCTTTATGAATTCTTCTTTTGTATACACCCGCTCCACTCTTGCCGAGAATGATGTGGACGGTTCTTTTAGAATTATGGGTGGATTGAACATTTTGAAAACTTCTTCGAGATTTTCTAAAGTCACTTCCCCCTTCTTCATGAAAATAGTTCTTGGCATAGGAACGTCTTTTTTCATGAGGTGAAGGTACATGTTAACCTTATCGGAACATATCCTTATAGAGTTTGGATCATCTATTACGGGGATTCCTTTTAGTTCCGCAATTCTAGCAGCTACATAACTTATATTCATCGAGTCAGTTCTAGCTCTAATAAAAAGGGCATCAAGTCCAGATATTTTTTTTATTTCCGTTGGGAAGATAAAATAGGCATAATGCCCTAATCTTTCAGCCTCTTCTCTGAATTTAATTAGAGATATGAGTTGTATTGAACTACTTAGAGTTTGCCTATCAACAAAAATTCCTAATTTCCCCATTTTCTATCCCAATTTCGACCCTGGTTTTGAATTCTTCCTTTTCGTCACTAGATATCTCTGAATTTCTCATTGGCGATATTGAAGAAAGATAATATTTTTCCCCATCGTAAATGAGAATTATTTTAGCAACAGGTATTTCAAATACTTCATATATTTTTTCTAAAAGAGCACAAATCTCAGGATCTGTCGTAGTATTCTTTCCAAACAGTGTTGAGAAAGTTTTTATTTCAGAATTTGGGGGTAATCTCTGGAAACAGAAAGGATATTTTCCGCCATGTGTTACTTTTTTTATGGCTTCCTTTGCAGTTTCTAAGTCGTTTACTATCTCAAATTTTGAAGAGTCCGAATAATAGTTTATCCCATATATCATCGAAGGCAGGGGACAATATGTGTCTGATATGCCCCATTCGCAGACAGGTATTCCAATCATCTCTGCTTTTGTTAGGCATATTGGAACAACGTAGGCATCAAGTACCTCATCACTACTTGGTGTTATCTTATATCCATTCTGATTTTCTCTTAAAACTATCCTATAGTAGGACTCCGTTTTGTAGTGGTATTCGTTACTTAAAACGAATAAATTGTTTCCTGAGTACATCTCAGTTATATCTTTATCAAAAAGATTTGTCTTTTTATGCAAAATTCCTGCACCCCTTTTATGGGATTTAGAACTACCATCCGTATTTACCTCTAAAGAATTAACAAAAGGCAGAACAAAATTATCAATCGTTTTTACATCACAACTATTTGACGCATCATCATCTTCTGATTCCATAAAAACAGCCAGCTGGGATTTCTCCCTACACCATCTCCGTGTTATATTCATATTGCGTAGAACTCACCTACAGCATTTCTTAGGCGGTCATTTTCTTTTAGGGAAAAAACTGCCATAGAAGCTATGCCTAGATATATCAAAATCAATACCGCAGCGGTAAAGGTTTTTGCAACTTCAAAATCTAACAAAAAAGTAATGTCCGATACTATGGAGATTGTTGTCAAAACGTAACCTAATGAGATTAGAATGACTGTGGTAGTGAATGTCCAGACAGGAACAAGTCTGTTCTTCTTCTCGTCTAGCAAATTTATGTAGTGTAATGGTGTTTCCATTGTACCTAATAATGATTATCGGAAACTACTTTTAAATCTTTCTATTGACATTTCTGTAAGTCGAATAACATTTATATAACAAATTAAGCTATTATTATCGATGGCATCGACAAAAAGTAAGAAAAATACACAAATTAAACCAAGAGATCCATATAAAACATTTAGGATACTAACTTTATTTATGGGAATATTATTCCTCTTAGTAGGAACTAGATCTTTATCATTTGGAGATTCAGCAGGCGCACTTTTAAACGGCATAGCTGGATTATTTTTCTTGATGGCCTCATATGTCTTTTTTAAAAAGAAAAAAGAGGAGAGTAAATGAAAGATCTTACAATTCCATANNGCTTGGGTATTATTCCTGATGGCATTTTTTTCGTATAAGAAGAAAAAGCCAAAAGATACAGATATCTTAGGGGAACCATTTATTACTGGAGGAGATATTTCATAAATTTTATTATTCTTAACAAAGTCAATACTTTTATATATAATTAAATAAAGTTGGTGCTGTGATATAATGAAACTCCATTTAAATGCCGAGTATCTCCTGAGCAAACCACTAACAGGGGACGGAGTTCAAAAAGTAAAGAAGTATCTTGCTGAAGAAACTAAGGAATTATTAA
>DUKX01000226.1 GCA_013329085.1 Methanofastidiosum sp.
AAGAGGGGTTAATCATAAACCTCTAGATTATTTTTTTAGGGAGTCGAAGTAGGATTTTGTATAGATCTTTAGTATTGTAAATCCGGTGTAGGGTGACTGATAAATATTGGCGTACTCTTCTATCTTCCTGCCGTCAAATTCAACGTTCTTTATCTTTTCCTTAAACTGAGCAAATGGCATCTTTACCTTGACGCCATCTACATTAAGCACTATAGGGATTGGAGAAATAATCTTGTCAATGCCTTCGACATTTTCTTCTAAAATCTTCTTAAGGTATATTGGCTCTAATATCAGGGGGTCTTCATCTATTTCCCTTCTCCTTTTTTCTACTGCCTTTGAGATTTCACCGACCATGACATCAAATATGTCAAGGTCAAACTTCTGCCTCAATCTCTGGCTCCTCCTTCCAATGCCACCTACATAGTAATCAAGACCTTCAATATTGAACTGTTCAGGTCCACCAAGAACTACTACAGGTATATCGATATCCATGAAAAGATGAGTCTTTTTCATAAGGCACCTACTGAAGTTTCCAAGTGAGTAGACCGCAACATCGGCCTCTTCAATCATACCCTTCTCGGTGGCAGTTATCTGATTTATTCTCTGGCCTACGCCTCTTGCAAGGCCCATGACGTTTGTTACAGCGCCGTTTCTTCTAATGTATTCGGATATATCACACACTGGATGGGGCAGATGGTGTTTTCCAAGTGAAGGTGCTACGATTGTGACTTCTGAACCTGCAAGTGGAACTTCTACAATTTTTCCCCTTAGCTCTTTTGCTTTTTTCACTACAAGCTCATAATCCTCAGCAGGCACAGAAATGATTAGAGTAATATCAATCTGAGTTACATTTTTCTGGATTAAAAATCCCCCAAGGTCATCTACAAGATCTTCTAACTCGTCTGCCCTGTGAAGTCCACCCTCAAATAATGCCATCTTAAACATTGATTCTCACCTAATCCCTCTCGTGAAACTTTTGAGCAAGCTTTTTGCTTTCTTCTGAAAGTGCATTTTCACTTGATGCGACTGTGATAGTCTTTTCTGCAGAGAGGATGTATTTGATTCTAGCGGCCTCTGGCAATACCCTATTGATTGCTTCCTGGACGTTTTTCTTCAAATCCTCTGTAGGGTAGTAGACGACTTCAGATTTTATTTTATTGAAAATACTAACCGGGATTTTGATCTCAGTTCTATCGGCCTGCTCTATCCCTTCCTTTGAAATGGCCCATAATAGTGATAATATCTTTGGAACGTAAAACTCGTCCTCTACAGACAGGATTTCTTTTTCTGTACTGTAGATGGCAACATCTTCTATCTTCAAAGGCTCAAGAACTTTTTTTATCCTAATTGATGTTATAAAAACAAATTTTTCAGTGTCGCCATAGAAGTATACCTTTTCTATGCTTCGTCTTATCTCAAATTCCCTCATTATATCATTTATCAAAGCGACATAACCTTGGGATTCCTTTTCTGGCAGACCTTCAACTATTATTTCCATTATCCAATCCCCTTTAGATAAATCCTGAGCAGAGTAAGGCTCCGCCAACTGCACCGATGTACTGGGAATTTTCTGGAACTAAAGGTTCTGTCTTTAGAATATCACCTACTGCCCTTACAAGTCCTTTTAGGAGTGAGGTACCACCTACTTGAATCACTGGAAACCTTACATCAATTTCCTGAAGCTGCTGCTGATAAATCTGCTCTGCAACGCTTCTGCATGCTGCGGCTGCCACATCTTCTTTAGTATAACCTTCAGCTAGTGCAGAGACTAATCCCTGGATACCAAAGACTGTACAATAACTGTTCATTGGCACCTTGTGAAGATCTCCCTTTGCCGCTAGGTCTCCAAAATCAGCTATTTCAAGACCAAGCCTCTTTGCTGCAGTCTCTAGGAATCTCCCTGACGCACCGGCACATATCCCACCCATTGTAAAGCTATCAGGTATGCCGTCCATAACTGTCACTGCTTTGTTGTCCATTCCACCTATATCAAGGATTGTAGCTTCCCCTTTCTGTTTGTTGGCAAGAAAAACTGCACCTTTCGAGTTTACAGTTACTTCTTCCTGGACAAGTTTAGCTTTGAAATGCTCTCCAAGGATATATCTGCCGTACCCTGTTGTACCTATTGACTCAATATCTTTAATGTCCATCTTGGCTATCTTGAGCGCTTCAGCTACCGCCTTCTCAGCTGACTCGAGAACCCCTAAAGTTGGATGCCAGAACTTTGATACAATTTGATTATCCTGCATTATGACTGCCTTTGTTGTGGCTGATCCGGAGTCAAGACCCATTGTGATTCCGACTTGCCTTTCTCTGGCCAATAGATCTTTTCTTTTTACTATTGTAACTAATGCTTCCATTCTTATTAGAAGAACGCTTGCCTTTGTATTTTCAGTGAACGAATACATGACGACTGGAAGTTTTGTGTGCTTCTGGAGGTATCTCCTTAGTTCATTTCTGATTAAAGCACCTTCGGCACATCTAAAGCATGTAGCTATTAATACAGCATCTGCTTCAAATGATTTATCTGCGAGTGCCTTTGCCCTTGCAATCATTAGTTTTAATCCGGGGCTTACTGGATTGAATCCAAACTCTTCTATTGCCTCATCAAAATCAATATCAACATCAGGAAATACTATCTTGGCGCCGACTGTTTCTGCGGCCTTTTCAATTTCTTTTTGGATGCCGCTGTAATCATTACCACATGAAAGCTGCGCTATCTTAATCATTTTAAACCCTCCAGGAAATTCTTAATTCTTGCAATAAAATCTTCCACTTCTTCCTCATTTGTGGGATAATCAAGCTCCAGTGTGGGAACTCTCCTCTGTTTGATCAGATAAATAGTAAGCTCATTTGTTCTGGCACATGCCATGCANNGATGGAACTTCAATTGCTGCATACTTTAATCCTATTTTTACATCTATGTCCGTTATATTCATTGGTGGGGAGTCAAGTTCTGGATCATTTACTCTCCTTTCTATCTCTTTTGCAAGAGCTAGTGGGGTGTGCCCGAACCTCTCGACTAAGTCCTGCAGTATCATGCTGTTTGGGGGATAAATAAAAACTTTCATATTTACACCTTCTCCTTAATGGCCTTTTTTAGTATATCTACATCAACAGGTTTTTTCTTCTTTTTATCTATGGTTTTAAATCTTCCTTTTTTTAATACATTAGAGATAAGAGGCAATAATTTGTATTCTTCTTGCAAAAAATAATACCCAGGCCTTGCTCCACCGCCCCTTGTGGCCCTGCATCTTCTTTCATCCCCTATTGGGTAAGCTCGGTGCTTTGAGAATATATCAGCATTAAATTTTTCCCTTACCTTTAGTGTGATATTCTCAACAACATCGTCATCCCCCTCTACCATGATGCCATAACAGGTATCTTTGATGTTCAAAGTTTTCCCAAGACTTACAATATAGTTAATTACTGTTTGAGGGGTTAATGATGAGGTATCAGCGATAACAAACATTCTTGTTTTCATATCTGAATTAATATTTATTAACAATAAAAGAGTTTCGACTATAATCTACGTTGATATAAATAGAAGATATTTATTAAAATCATAAGTTTAACTTAATAAGCTATGATTGGTTAATAGATAGAGGCCTAATACAGTTGTATTACTTTAGTGCCTACTGTAAAGAAATTTATTTTCACCTATATCTTTACAACTCTTTTTGTTTAGTGTGCTTTTTCATCGCCTTGATGATAGCAAAAACACCCTCACCGACATCAGGTTTTATTTCTTGAATTATATTTTTTAGATTAAAAACTGTTTGTCTTCTATCAACTATTTCAAAATGAGCCAGTTTAAGTAGTTCTTCCATCTCTACGGCAGAATGAAATCTTGCATTTTTATAAAAGACATTAGAAGCTTTCTTTTCTTCATATATTTGTCCAAGAGGAGTGTTCTTATCTATAAATGCAACGATTAAGAATCCTCCTTTAGTAAGTATTCTATATGCCCCCTTAAATGATTGAAGAATATCAGTGAAAAAACAGTCGACTGTTACCATCAAAACGAAATCATACATCTTATCGGAGATAGGTAGATTCTCTGCATATGCATTGATTGTGTTTATACCTCTTTCAATTGCTTTGTTTCTCATTTTTTCAGAAGGTTCGACTCCTGTTTTAATGCCCAGTGCCGATGCAAAGATTCCTGTTCCAACGCCTATCTCAATGCCTTCACTTGATTTAGGCAATAATTGCTTTATCGCTTCAATTTCGGACTTAACTATGTTATTATTTTTAACAAACCATTCTTCATACAACTCGATATTAAGGCCAAAAATATCGTCTAAATTCATTTGAACATCTCTTTTCCCGATATTGAAACATAATAAAATCAACGTGGAAAAATTTTTGAATAAAAAATCAATTAATATATATTAAAAACATACTACTTTGTCACTTTGTACAACAATGTCATAGACATCCTTCATTGTAGATAGTGGACACATTTCTGAATCCTTCTGTTTTCTTGACTTAATGCATGTTCCGCAAGCAAGTATTTTTCCGCCATCAGAAAGAAACTTTTCTGCCTGTCCAACTGAGTTGAATTTCTCATTTGAAGTTTTTTCATATTCGACTCCTTTTCCCATGAGAAAAATTTTAGTTTCATCCTTCTGCCCAAGGCAGAAATTCCCAAAACGAAATGCATTCCAGCATTTCTCAGCATCGTTTTCTGATATAATTATTCCAATTTTCATATATTCCCTCATGAAAAATTAAGGCCATTTATTTAAATATATCTGTTAAAATAAAAATAACCAACCCGAACTCTATCAATCTTCTCCTTAATCGCTTCAATCACAATCGGATCATCATTCCATGCTCCAAGATTAATAACTTCAATGTTATTGGGTATACCACACTTAGAAATAAGTTCAGGCAGATCACACATGCTGTGGATGCTATCTGCACTAATTGCAGCTGAAAAATAAAATATCTTCTCTACTCCATTTTGTACTAATTTTTGAACTGCCTCTGAGGTACAAGGTTCTCTAAACTCCATCCAGGCAAGGTCAAGATTCTTTCGATCGTATCCATCTTTAACAAATAATTCTAAAACATCTTTTCTAAATTTTATCTCCTGCTCTGTTTCAGTGGGCCATTCCATGTCCCACTCCTTCGGCTGCCCATGCCCCACAAGCAAAACTCCAACTTTTTTCTTATCGGCGCACTCTAGATGTTTGTTTACTCTTTCAACAAACATGCTCTGCAATATTTTTGAATCCCACAGTGGACCTGTAAAAGCAATCGAAACGCCGTAATCATCAAAATAAATTTTTCTGACTAATTCTTCACCTTCAGCTGTATGATTTGAAATAGTCAAGAATACTTCACTAACAATAATTCTGCTTGCCCCTTCATTTAATACAGTTATAACTGTAGCGTCTGGCCTTGGCTCATCCTCTAAAAATGATAGATAAAATCTAGTCTGCCCATCTCCCTCTCTTCTAAATCGCTCTTCAAGGGATTTCATCATCTTTGTATGCATTTTCTTATGCTGACTAAAACCAACATGAATATACTTTTTCCTTAACATATAAAGAAAAATTGGCCTAATCAAAAATGGGATAAACTTAATCTTCTGCCCGTCAAATTCTCTAAATTGATTTATCCACCCTATTGGATTATAATCTTCAGGCTCACCATGAGCAAAATAAATTATGGCTGTATGCCCTTTGCCTTTATCACCTTTTTTCCTAGTAAGCTCGGGAACATGTCTATGATCCTTCATTGAAAGTATTTTAACAGTCATTACATAATACCCAACTAAAATAGAAACAAGGCATAGACCTACAAAAATAATGCCCAATCCACTAAAATTAAAATAAATAAGAAAGACAAAAATAATAAATTCAGAAAATAACAACAGAGAATATATCCTAATCTTACTCTGATGGACTGTCAGGAATTTAACCACAGTAACTCCAATCAAAAAGCCAATGATGAGTGTAATCAGAGATAAAATAGTATTAATCCAATCCCCTCTTAGATCATTATTTTCAGTTTCAATTAAATAAGTTTTTATTAGTTTAATAAATCAGAAAGTCATTTAAATTAATTATATTTCTTTTTTTTAATGAAAGTAGATTTACATGTTCACACAACTGCATCGGATGGACTGCTCTCCCCGACAGATATCATAGCCAAGGCTAAAGAAAGTGGATTAAACACAATAGCTATTGCAGACCACGACACAATTGATGGTATACCTGAAGGTATGAAGGCTGCAAATGAAAAAGGGATAAGACTAATACCCGCCCTTGAAATCAGCGCAAAACACGAGAAACAGGTTCATATGCTTGGCTATTTCGTAGATTACACGGATCTAAAGTTTCAGAGCTTTGTAAACAAACTGAAAAATTCAAGAGAGGAAAGAAATCAAAAAATGCTAAAGAAATTGGGAAATTTAGGCTTTGAAATAACGATGGAAGAGCTAAAAGCTAGCGCAGATGGGAACATTGGCAGACCCCACATTGCAGATCTAATGGTGAAAAAAGGTTATGTGTCTACTTTCGCTGAAGCATTTGAAAAATACATTGGAAATGATAAACCTTGCTATGTGCCAAAAGTAAGGCCAGATATAAGAAAGGCCATTGAATTAATTAAAAAATACAAAGGTGTACCTGTACTTGCCCACCCAAAGTATACTTTTTTAGAAGATGAAGATCTTGAAAACTTCATAGCTTATTTATCTGATATCGGCCTTGGAGGGCTTGAAGTCTACTACTCAAAGCACACTAAAGAAGAAGAGTCAAAGTATCTGAAACTTGCAGAAAAATACTCGCTCATTCCAACAGCAGGATCAGACTACCACAGGGAAGGCGATCAATTCGGGATGGAGCTAAAAAAAGAGTATTTAGAAAAATTATTATCACTGAAGGATCTCTAACGCTTCAATTATTTTTTCAACTAAAATATTAGGATCATCTGAAGAAAAAACATTTTCATTTGATTTGCCCATTTTTCTTAAGACATCTAAAAAGAGATCAGATGCACCACCAGTTCCTAATACCAACCCAATAATTTTTTTCTCATCATAGGCTATTGTGAGCTCATTTAGAGTACCAATCATTCCCTGAACAGAGATAACTGCATCGCAACTTCTGACAAGGGTAACATTTCTCCCTTTGTACCCAGAACCTGTGAATACGAGAGAATCAAAAACATCAGGAGGATATTTATAATCCTCAACATGCTCTTTGAAATTTATTGCAGGAGACACTCCAACTGTTTTTCCGCCAACTTCTTTTGCGCCCATTGTGGCTTCAAATGGCAGCCCTGGACAAGCACCTGAAAAAAGTACCAGATTATTTTTTGCAATGGCCCTTCCAAGCTCTCTTGCAGCAAGCCTTACATCACTCCCTATGCTACCGCTTGCAGAGCCGATAACTCCTATCTGGTATCTCCTAATACTAAATCCCCCTTCAGATGGCCTTCTTGAAGTAGTTCACTCTGGGCTCATAAAGGTCTCCCCTTGAAAGGAGTTCCCTTACAGCGTTATCAATGTCGTCTGCTAGATAATCATCTTTTAGCTCGTAAAGTATGAGGTCAAGGACTACTCCATCCCCTTCATCAAGCTTTTCTAGAGCCTCCATCACCCTTGATTCAATTGCCGTGTCAGAATCAAAGATACGGCTTTCTTCTGCATTTTCCACTAGATAGTTAAGCTCCTCGATGGCATCTATTAGGTCAGGATTTATCCCCTCTTTTTTGGCGCGGTCCATTGCCTTTCTCACATTCTTTTCTTCGTCGTATATTTTCTGGGCCATTTTGAAATATTTCTTCTGTCTGATTGTAGTAAGAACAGCTTCAGCCCTGTGAAGTGTCAACATGTTCGGGGAAACAACAGATAATACTTCAAGATTAAGCTGCTTTTTACCCTGCCACTCACTGAGTTTTGCCATGAACTGGACAAGGTTCCCTTTCTTAATCGGCATTAGAAGCTTGGTATTCTCCCTAAATGCAAGGGCAACTATACTCTGTGTTCCATCATCTAAGAAAACAGAGCCATAAGTACCATCCTCTGATAACCTGGGCTCTGCCATTATAGTTGCGACACCTTTTAGCCTGTAAACCTTTAATCCGTCTTGAGTGATAACATAATTAGTTGCAAAATCATCCTCTGGTTTTACAAAATAACCTTTGTGAATCTCAGCCAGAGAAAGTCTTGAAGATGGCATCCTCTTTTTCATTGGTAGACCTCCTTCTCAATCTGCTGAACTTTTCTAAAGAGGTCAAGATTGAAATCAGTAAAATCTTGGATGATCTCAGAGTCAACAATTATCTGTCCTCCTTCCTTGTAGGGGCTTCCTACAACTCTTAGAATCTTTTCCATGTCATATAGATTATCTGATGAAACGCTTACCGCCCCTGTTCCATCATCTACGATCAGCATGTAGGTTGAGGGATCTATAGATACAACTACGCCTACGAAGGAAACTAAAGTTTCATCTCCCCTGATTTCACGTATCTCTTTCTCAATAGAGTAATTTTGCTTCATTGCATCTCCTTTCCTATGTTCTCTAATACCATCTCTATCTCTTCTTCTAAATCAAAATCAAATATATTGTGTGCCTGGAATACGTTTCCAATATACTCGTTTTCTGCAACGTTTCCAGAGATTAATACTTCTTTTCCCAACAAATTGTAATGGTTGTCAGATAGGTAAGCCTCACCTGCATTTTTAAAATTAAAACCTTTTTCAAGATAGCTCTTTATGCCCTGGTAAATTTGATCAGCACTTACGCCCAATACTTTCTCAGCCTTGTCTTTGAAAAATGAAGCCCTGATATACCCTGTTGAATCGTCTATGCCGATATCCAGTATGACAACTTTTATCGGTGATACCTCTAACTTGCAGTGCTTGCAAAATCCTTTCTGTGGTGCATCCATTTTTTTAAAACATGTAGGGCATCCGTCATAAAAGAATACGGAGTAAAGTTTGGCTATCGTTCCCCTAATCTCTTTGAACTTGTCACCGGGGTTTAATTCGGATACCAATGTTCTCGCATATTTTAAAGATTTAATAGTAGATGTATCTGGTAAAGATGATTCATCAATACCTTCGGGATTAATAATTACCTTGCTTTTTGAAGTAATAAAAAGCTGGGGGCCTTTCATTCCGCCTTTAACCTGACCAGCGATTATCTTTATGATGTCCCCCCTGTTCACTGCTTCAGAACATTTAACAGCATTCTCATCCCAGAATACGACGGGAATTTCTCCAGTTTTATCTGAAACAATAACATTTAGGACTACCCCTTGAGACCCATCGTCTCTTGTAAACTCCTTTGGAACATACTTTCTTGAAACTCGTCCCAAGACATTAACGTCTTTCATTCCCTCTTTCAGNNATAGAAAGGATTCCTTTTGTTGTTATATCGTACATTAAAGATTCTTTTTTTATCCTTATTTTCTCTTTAATTTGAGCTTCCGAATAACCCTTTTCCATCAATTTCGACATTATGAGGGATACGTCATCTTCCATCAAAACACCTATTAACGTTTTATTTCGTGAATATTAAAATACTTTTCTATTGCTATATTCGATATAATTAATCTAAAAATCATTGATAAAGTATTCACAATATTAATTAAAATCTAAGACTTATATAGGTTATTAGGATTTTTGTATTAATTTATTCTCTTTATATTTTATCATGCTAAAAAGTGCCTTATTGTAAGATGCGGGCATATTTAATTTATCCCCAAGTTCGATAATCTTGCCAGAGATGTAATCGATCTCTGTCCTTTTTCCTTTTCTAAGGTCAGATAGTGTTGAGTTAATGTTCTTAGAGGTGTTTTTAATGACGTCTACTGTCTTTTCAAAAATGTCATCAGAGATATCTATCCCTTCTTTTTGAAGGATTGTCTTTCCTTCTGCCGTTATTTCTTTTACAATCTCAATAAGAGTTTCATTTAGGAGAATTCCATTTTCGCCGTCAAGAATTGAAGCAAGGTTATTGATGGCGGAGTTAATAATTACTTTTGACCATATCTCGCTCTTTATGTCATTTGTAAGCTCAGCATTGATTCCAGCACTGTTAAATATTTTGACTATTTCTTTTGCATTTTTGTTTTCTTCTGATACTGGACCGATTAGAGTAGTTCCTTTCCCCCTGAACTGTACTCTGCCTGGATTCTCAAGAAATGCGCCCATGCTTGTTACTGCTCCAATGATATTTTTTTCGTCAACTAAATTAGAAATCTCTTCAATGTTTCCCGCCCCATTTTGAAGCGAGATAACTGTTACATTATCATTTAAAATCGGGGCGATATCAGAGAGTGCTTTTCTTGTGTCATATGCCTTAGTTGTAATTACAAGGAGATCTGATTCTTTTGCGTCAAGCGGGTTAGAAGACGCATTTACCCTAACATTAAATTCATCAATACCAGAAATAAAAAGCCCATTTTTTTTTATGACCTCTACATGATTTTGCCTTCCAATCAGTATGACATCTACACCATTTTTTTTAAGAAGCCCTCCAAAAAGACTGCCTATTGCCCCTGACCCTATGAAAGCTATCCTCATCTTACCAATTATTCTTTTAATGAATTAGTTTTTATACTTGATGTTAATAGTTATAGTATATTCGTAAACGCTTTTAAGTATCCAGAACACAATAAAATCTAGGTGATATAATGGCGATGCCAGAAAAGGTTGAGTTTATCGGTAACTACAAGGGATGGAAGTGCTACAAAGGATTTGAGTCCCTTGATGGGAAAGAGAAACTTGATATTGCACGATTATTACTCTCTATAAGAGAATCATTTAATGAAAAGATCTTTCAGTATTTAGGAGAGGGATTTGATCTAAATTTTATTCAGGGCATAGTTGACTCAATAGTAAGAGATGAAAAAACTATTTCTCGTGCCCTTTACAAGGCTAAATCCCCCACGACGACAAAGAAATTATCAGAGATTGCAAATATAAAGGAAGCAAAGGATATTGCAAAAGGGATACTTACTGAAATGGTCTTAGAAAAATTAGGGATTGAAAGGCTTACCCCTGATGCCCTTGATAAATATCTCGGGCAGAAACCTATTGAAGATAAGGGGAGCACAGTCGTTTCTGGTAAGGAGATGGTCCATTTTCTCGGTAACTATAGTGGCTGGAAATGCGTCAAGAGGATGGAAGTTGAAGATCTTACAGAAGATTTTGATATAGCGATGCTTCTTCTGTCCATGAGGGAATCTTTCAATAATAAAATCTATGACTACATGTCCGATAAATTTGATATGGAATCTCTTG
>DUKX01000197.1 GCA_013329085.1 Methanofastidiosum sp.
GCAGGTTAATTATGTCCCACAGCCGAAAAAAATAGGGAAATAGGGAAAAGAATATGGAAATAGGGAAAAATCAAAGTAGTTTTTTACCTTTCTCAGTAATCTCAAGCTTTTTATTTCTCCCTTTTCTATGAACTATCACATATTTATTGGCCTCTAAGAATCTGACATTTTTTCTTACGGTTGGTCTGGTCATTGTTAGCTCTTTTCCTATGCTGGAATAAGAAGGATTGACTCCTAACTTATTTTGATTGAAGATATAAATTATTATATCGAGCATCCTGTTATTTAGTAAATCCATGGATTTAAGGAGTATCGGCTTTGCTTCCTTTTCTATAAGCTTTAGCTGTCTTGAGTCAACTGTGTCCTTGTCAACTGAAAGAATAACTATATTGTTTCCAAAATAGGCCATCTCTCTGAGCTCACTTACAAAATTATAGACTTCATTAAATCCATTTTTAGCAATCAAGTGGTCAATACTATCAATCAATATAACATTCTTATTCCTTATATTTGATACAAACTCCCTCATGCTCTTTATGTCGGGAGAAACAGTATTCGGGCCATTTCTTGTAGAAAGCCAGAAGTAATCAAAATCTACATCTTCAGAATCAAAATCATCTTTTTCACTTCGGGATATAAGCGTTCCTTTATATCCTATATCGACTAACTCTCTAAAAGCTTCGAAGGGTAAAAGATGTGAAAGCTCTTTTGAGAGGTATAGATTTCCTTCGTTTAATTCATACTTTAATATCTGTTTCTTTAGCTCGTCTTCTTTTCTCTTCTGCTCAGTTATATCCCTCAAAGTGCATATTATTGATTTTTCTCCCCTGATATCAAGAGTTATTAAGTTGATTTCGGCGGGAAAAACTTGGCCGCTCTTTTTAATAAAATTTGTTTCCATAAATAAACTTGAACTTTCAAGCCCCTGCATCAATATATGCTGTAATTTTTTTGTTTCTTCAGGAGCCATTAATTCGTAGAGATTTATCCCGATGATCTTTTCTTTTGGAAGGTGGAAGAGCCCCACACTTGCAGTGTTGGTATCCCGGATAAAGAGGTCCTGGTCTAAGATAAATATCGGCTCATAGGCTTTTTCAAACAGTGTCTTAAACTTAAATTCAGAGGACTTAATTTCTTCCTCAAGCTTTCTCTGCTCAGTTATATCGTTTCCCACGGCAAGAATGGCATTTAGATTCCCGTCTTTATCTCTTATTGGCCTATTAGCCCAGTAGACCCAGACTCTTTCTCCGTTCTTTTTCGTATTTTCATTGATGTGAATCTTGTATTGTTTCTCATTTTGATGTACGTCAAAAGCTAGCGTCCTAAGGTCGCGGCCTGTTGACTCAAACTTTGGGGTTATTGTTTCATAAACATTTTTACCTATTATCTCTTCCTTTGTATACCCAAAAAAGGATAAACCGTATTCGTTCATTGAAAGGATCACACCATCTCTATCGAATTTGAAGATAATGCTGTTTGCAGACTCAACTATCTGCCTGTATTTATTTTCACTCTCTTTTAGCGCTTCCTCGGACCTGATCCTAGAAATTGCCCCTCCCATCTCCTGTGACAATGCAACAAGGATTTTTTTAGAAAGTTCGGAGATGTCGTCTTTTTCATGGCTACCAATATTTAGGCTTCCCATGGGTTTGCCCATGTGGGAAAAAGGGATTATTGTAAAAAATTTCAATTTTTCCTTGTTTCGCAACATATCAAGCATTTCAATTGATATTCCACTTGTAGATTCATTGCCCCTTACAAATAGCGGGCCTTTTACAAACTTAGATTTATCGCTGACCTTTTGGAAATAGTCAAGAGTTTCGCTAGATATGTTCTTAAAGCATTCAAGTTTAAAATGTGATGATTTTTCATCAATGACATATATTCCGCCACAGTCTACCTCCCCGATTTCAAGTGCAGTATTCAATACATCTTCAAGGGCTAGACTCATTGTATTTGTCTGGCACAGTTTTGAAGAAAGCTCTGTCTGAAGATTCAATAACATCTCGGCCTTCTTCAAATCAGAAATATTCCTTACTATGTGGATAACGCCCTTTAGTTTATCATCTTTGTAGATAGGGGATGAGCTAACACTTACAGGGATCNNTAACACCTATGAGTTTATCACCTTTATACATAGGTGAGGAACTCACTCTCACGGGGATCCTCTCCCCATTTTTTTTCAAGTATTCCATTTCGTAGGTAAAGACCTCTCTATTACCTTGCATCCTCTTGATCTCAAGCTCTTGCATTTTTGGATAATACTCTGGGGGAACATTTTGAGCTACATTCATACTCAAGAGCTCTTCTTCAGAATACCCACTCTCGCTGGTACTTGCTTTGTTGACATAGGTAATCTTGCCTTCTAGATTATGGATAAAAATCATGTCCTGGGCGGCCTCAATTATAGATCTATAATGATCGCTTTGTGCATTAGAGACCGCATCCGTTATTTTTTGAATTGACTCTGATATTTGCTCTGGCGCATCCTTAACAGATTTCATGGACATTCTCACTTTTGAATTTTAGAGTTATTATAGTGCCTTTTGGCTTGTTGTCACTGACAGTTATATCGCCGCCATGCTTTTTTATTATCTTCCTGGCGATATAAAGCCCGAGGCCTGAACCTTTATTTAGCCCGTAGCCAAACCCTTCTTCAAATAACTTATTTTTAATTTCATCAGGGATACCTTTGCCGTTATCTGCAAAGGATACCTCGCAGTATTTTCCCTCTCTTTTTAGGGCCACATCTATCCGGTCAGCCTTCCCGTGAACTTTTGCATTTCTGATAATATTGTCAAATACAATCATTATTGATTCATCCACAAGAATCCTGCAACTGCCTAAGAAATTTATATTAATCTCAGGGTAATGTTCTGTAAGCTCTGCTAGTTTGCTTTTAACATCAAATAATTTAGCATCAGTTGAACCTTCTCTACCGTTAAAAGCCTTTTCAAACTCCCTAGTATTTTCTATCAGCTCAACACTTTTTGATATTGCTTTCATCACCCTATCTTTTATATCTACATCCTCTGTAGCTATGAGATCACAAAAGTTCAATGCAACTGTTAGGTCATTTAGTATGTCATGCCTCAGTATCTTATTCATTATTTCAAGAGTTTCATTTAACTCCACTAGTTTATCTTTTGTTACCTTACGCTCTGTTATGTCAATTCCAAGCTCTAATACCAATCTGTTTCCATCTGTATCAATAAATGGATAGGTATGAATCTCAGCGGTCTTGCCATCTCTTTGAGTTTTTTCATAGACTATTGGCTTGTTACTTTCAAATACCCTTAGTATTGGGCAATCCCCGCAGGGCTTATCTGCATCATAAAAGACTTTGTAACATTTTTTTGATTCAATTTTTTTAAATCTGTCCCTTAAAAATTTGTTTGCAAAAACAACATTGCGATTAGTATCATAGAGGCAGACGTAAACAGGCAGCTGCTCTAAAACAGAAAAAAGCCTTTTGTTTTCTTTTTCTAATCTTTGCCTAAGGTCACTCTCTAGCTGTATGTCTTTAATAATTCCGGTATGGCCTAAGATCATCCCGTCGCTATCCCTAAAAACTGTCATTTCAAGTTTGCAGTCAACCTGCTTACCATTCTTTCGCTTCATGGTGACATTAAAATTCTGGATTGATCCCTTGCCATACAGCTCCTTCAATAAAAGCTGCCTGTCAGCTGGATTAAGGTATATCTCCGTGGCTTCCATTCCTAAAAGTTCATTTTTCGAGTATCCCAGTATCCGTGATGTGTCCTCATTTGCATAGACAATTACGCCTTCTTTGTTAATGGAAATATTTGGAAGGACGTATACTTGATTCATATAATTATCGGGGAGAAAAGTATTGTATTTTTTATTGTTCTTAATCTTTCGACCAGTGCTATCTTCTATTACCATGGAAGACCTTCTGATACGTATCAGTTTTTTTCCCTAGAGTGAATGAATAATCTTTTTCCCTATATATAAATATATGGAAAAAAATGGCTGTGGGAC
>DUKX01000056.1 GCA_013329085.1 Methanofastidiosum sp.
TATCTAACTCTTAAAATTACCAAAATCATGGAAATCTTAATGATTTTACAAACTCTTCATTAAAATTTTTCTCAGCAGCAAGCTCAATATAATCTATTTTTTTATTAATAATATTTTCCTCAATTCTTTTTTCTTTTGATAAAAGCGATATTTTTGCACCTTCCCCGGCGGCATTTCCAACTGGCTTAATCTTATCTAATGGNNGTCATCTACTGTAATTTTTAATTTTTCAAGAAGAATATTGATGCCAGTCATTATAGCCCCCTTGGCTAACTGAATTTCTCTGACATCTGATGCGGTAATAACTATATCTTTGTTTATTTCAGTATTCTCTTTCCATTCGATTACATACTCTTTTTGTCCATTAGAAGGATTTTTTCTTATCCGTTCATGATCCGTATCTATTATTCTTCCACTTGGGTCTAGTAATCCAACTTTTAGCATCTCAGAAACTATATCTATTATCCCAGAACCACATATACCCATCGGCTTTCCATTATTAATAGTTTTGTAAAAAGTCTTGAAAGTGTCATCTTCAATAAAAGCCGCTTCAATAGCCCCTGTAGAAGCTCTCATACCAAACTTTAGATGGCCGCCCTCAAGGGCTGGGCCCGCAGCGCATGAGCAGCTTACCATACTATATCTATTTCCTAAAACAAGCTCACCATTAGTCCCTATATCTATTGCAAGTGAAATCCCATCATTTTTGTAAATCTCAGTTGCAAGTAGGACACCCACTGTATCTGCACCAACAAATCCAGAGATAATAGGTAGCACATGTACATTCCCCGATGGATTTATTCTTATCCCCAAATTCCCAGCCTTTATGTCGATTGAGCTTGAAATAATAGGTGTAAAGGGCGATGCAGAAAGGCTTTTTGGATTAATATTGAGAAATATGTGGTGCATCGCAGTATTCCCAACAGCAGTCATTTCATAAATAGATTCACAAGAAATATTATTTCTCGCACAGAGATTATCAATCATTAAATTTATCCCTTGAACTATAGAGTTTTGAACAATATTTACCCCATTCTTCATTGAGTATGTTATTCTTGAAATTACGTCTTCTCCATATCTTATCTGGGGATTAAGAATAGATTCAATATCAATTAGTTTTCCAGTTTCCATATCAATAAGATAGACTACCACGGTTGTCGTGCCTATGTCAATAGCAATTCCGTATGTTTTTTGTTCTATGTCAGAAATGCCAATAATTTCATTATTGTATTCAATTATCCTAATATCAAAATCATAATTTAGATCATTTGATAATTTTTTCAATGCAAGATAATCGATTGATAACTTTTCTTCCTTCAATTCATTTTTTATAAGATCAACTAGACTCCACTCACCACCCAATATAGGTTTTGGAATTTTTCTTTTTTTTAGCTTTAAGCATGGATCAAATTTAATTTTCTTTGATATACCCTCACACAAGATTCTCTGCTCTTTCTGAAGAGATGAATCGGGAATTTCTACTGTGACATCATCAATCACATTTACAAGACAGCTTAGTCTTACTCCTTTTTTTATTTCTTCTTCAGACAGAATCTTTTTTTCTTCTATAGTAATCTCATTTACGGATCTAGGATTATTAATGATTACTTTACATTTTCCACATTTGCCTTTACTACCGCATATAGCTTCTATCTTAATCCCAGCGTTATTTAAGGCCTCTAAAAGATTATTTTCCTCACCATATATCTCAATTTCTTTATTGAAATTAGAAATAGCTACTTTAATCACTAATTCCTCCTCAGTATAAATATAATAATTATTTATAATAATTATTTCTTGCATCAATCATTGCTATACAGCTCTTAATAGGGGTCAAAGGTGCTAGGCCACAACCAGGGGCAAGAATATCAGTTCCTTTTTCTAGTGCCGTTATGCATTCGGCATAGACCTCATTGTATGTTCCATTTAACAGGGTATTTGCTGAAGAAATGTTTCCAATTAACTTTAACTTATCCCCTAAAATGTCTTTGGCTTCTTTCATATCGGTTCTTTCTTCAATGCTTAATCCGATGAAACCACTTTCCCTAAGTGAAGGAAGGATTGTAGTAATGTCTCCACATATATGTAGTATACTGTCCCCTTTTAGTTTATTTGAAATATCTTTATAGATTGGCATTATCATATCATTAAAATCTCTTGGATTAATTAATTCAGGAGATGCTACTGGATCTAAGACTGCGAAAACATCGGCACCGGAATCAAACAATGCGTTTGCATATTCTATCATAGCATCTGTTCCAAACCTTAGATAATCACCTAAAGCTTCTTTTTCTCTAATAAACCACCTCATCAATGTTGTAACTTCTACAAGTCCACTGGCAATTGTGACCGGTCCCTCTGAACCTGCTATTATTGGAATATCTTCCCCTACTTTATCTCTAATTATCTTGATAGCTTCCAGCATAATTGGTATTCTACCTTTTGATAAGATATCTTCTGTGAATTCACCTATTGGCATCGGTTTTCTCGAGTTGTAAGGATGGCCCCTTATCGCAGCCTGTCTTGTTGTGTCTCCCTTTTCAATCTCACAACCTAAAGCTTCCAATAATACCGTAAGACAATAGGGTATTCTTACAGCTTCAAATCCTATTTCTCTGTGAGCACTTATTGCAAGCTCTGCTAAAGCTTTCGGATTCCAATTAGCATCCGGCCAATAGTATTTAGTCAAATTCATCAGTTCTTTTGTACCTGTTTGGGTGACTGCCAATACAGGGGCTTTGTCAACCTTTTTACCATTCAAAGTTCTTTTTAATCTCTCTTTTAGAGTCAAATCTACCATAGAAATCACCAGATGTTTGAAAAATGAAAGAAAAATAAAAATTTATTTGTATACTCCAAATTGTCTTGCAGCGTCTAAAAATGCCATTGGTTTAATTGGTTCGGCCATAGGCGGGAACTCACAACCTGGGGCCAAGATGAATCCCCTGGGATTGTTCATTCCCTGCTCAATGTTTTCTTTACACAATTGGACTACTTCTTGATATGATTTTGTCTGTATCGAGGGTGGATCGACATTTCCTCCAATTATATCATGGCTACCGAATTTTTCAATTTGAGTTTTAAGCGGAGTTTCAGGGCCAAAAATCCAAGTATAGATACCCTTCCAGTTAAAAGATTCCCTCATTTTTATATAGTATGGTATGTTGAGATTCTGGTCAGCACAAGGATGCATTAAGGTAACAGGTATGTCCAATTCTCTTATTTTTTTATGAATCTTCATCATGTAGGGAAATGCAAATTCTTCAAATTTCTGTGGCGAAATAACGGTGTTTGCTTCTACTGGGCCTCCATCAAAAACAACACATTTTTCTGGGCCATACTTATTAGCAAAATACTCTATTTGATTGATATACATTTGGCTGACTTTATCAAGTAAAGCATGTGCTGACTTAGGTTCAGTTTTTATCCATCTTAAAAACTTCGAAGTATCGGCTACAACTGCTGCGGCGGTGAAGACACTCCCACCTTGTATTATCGCGGGCATACCCATTTCGACACATCTGTCGCTGACTTTTTGTGCTTCAACAAACCCTCCAACTGGCTTGTTTGAATCTGGAACTTCTAGTTTGTCGATATCTCCTATCTCCATTACAGGATGTTCTGTAACATAAGGGGCACTATGGCCTGCACCATAAGGAAATCCGATTTTCCCTCCAAATTCCCACGGGCCACAAGAAGCATATCCATACATAGGGGTCGCCTCATATCCATATAGTCGCATGCACATAAATTGAGCTTCAAAACATTTATTTCCATCTGCATAGAAATCTCCTAAAGGCATACCTATTATATTGGCAGCAAATCCTAAAATAAAAGGATTTACT
>DUKX01000009.1 GCA_013329085.1 Methanofastidiosum sp.
GAAGACAAGCCGACATAATAATCACTGATGGGATGTCAAAACTTGATATTCTAAACAGCGATGAAACAATACCATGCGTCATTAAAAATGGTAAGATTCTTTCTCTTGATAAAAATAGACTTGAAAGGAGGGGTAACTGATGTCAGAAATTTCATCAATAGTAAGGGATTCAATCGACATGCATTACCACATAGGCCCAGATGTTCTGCCGAGAAGGGATACTGTAGAGAGCCTTCTAAAGAATGAAAAAGGAAAGATAACTGGGATAGCATTAAAATCTCACGCGTTCCCCACAATATCTGCAATAAACACCGTTGAAAAAAAATCAGACGGCCCGTTTCTAATAGGATCAATAACTTTGAATTACTTCATGGGAGGATTTAATCCAAGTGCAATATATGCTTCTGCAACAATGTCAAAGGGTGCGCCAATTATCGTGTGGTTTCCCACAATACACGCGGAAAACCATCTTTTGAATAATCACAGCGAGTACGAGATACCTCCTGAGTGGGTAAAGGATCCGAAATTTAAACCTAGATTAAAATCCGAACTTAAAGCAATAAAAGTCACAGACTGGAATTATAGATTATTCGATAAATGCAATAGAGTCCTTAAGGCAATAAAAGAAAATAACGGAATTCTAGCAACAGGGCACTTGTCATGGCAGGAAAGTTATGTACTAGCAAGCGAAGCATTAAAAATGGATATCCCCACAATCATTACCCATCCAATGCAGAGGGACATAGCAATGCCTATAGACGTTCAGAAGGAGCTTGCCTCAAAAGGGGCATATATTGAGCACTGTTACATCATGTGGTTAGATAGAGACCATCCAGAAGATTATCCCCTCAAAACAATAAAGGAGAATATTGAAGAAGTTGGGTATGAGCACTGTATCATATCTTCTGATGCAGGGCAGGTAAGAAATCCCACATCAAGTGAATGTCTTGAGACTTACATGAACTTGCTAAACAATGAAGGTATATCGGAGCATGCTTTAGCTACGATGGCCGTTACAAACCCAAGAAAGATTTTAGGTATGGAGATAAAATGATTGACATTTCCGCAAATATCTCGGGGATTCATTTTGATAGCTGCATAATGAACGCATCAGGGCCTTTAGATGCTACCCTAGAAGAACTGACAGATATTGCAACTTCTGGGGCTGGCGGGATTGTAATGAAGTCATGCACAGTTGAAGTCCGCGAGGGAAACCCTGAGCCAAGGTATGTTGATGTCGAGTGGGGGTCAATTAATTCAATGGGCCTACCAAATCTTGGGTACAAGTACTATAATGATATCGCGCCCAAGTTAAAATCCTACGGTAAGCCCTTGATAGCAAGCATAGCCGGTGCGGAAAGCAAGGAGTACGAAAAAATAGTTGAGGCATTTAACTCCTCCAATGTGGATATCCTTGAAATAAATCTGTCCTGCCCAAATGTCGTTGGAAGGCCGCAGATAGGGTATGACTTTGAAATGTCTGAAGAGATAATGGGTGTAGTAGGTGATGTTTCTGATAAGCCGTGGGGTGTCAAATTGCCCCCGTACTTTGATTTTGTTCATTTTGAAGAGATGGCTTCAATCCTCAATAATTCCAAAATCTCTTTTATAGTAAGCATAAATTCTATTGGAAATGCCCTTTTCATAGACTGGGAAACTGAGAAGGTTCTAATAAAGCCAAAAGGTGGATTTGGTGGCCTTGGAGGGAAATATATCAAGCCAACAGCCCTTGCAAACGTCAGGAAGTTCCACGAACTTCTAGATAAAAAAATCAAAATTGTAGGGGTAGGTGGGATATACAGCGGTGTTGACGCATTTGAATTTATTCTATCAGGTGCTACTTTGCTGCAACTTGGGACATCTTTTGCCCAGGAAGGGCCACAAATATTTGAGAGGGTATCAAGAGAGCTTAAGGCGATAATGGAAAAGAAAGGGTACGCCTCTTTAGAAGATTTTAGAGGAAAACTAAAGGTGATAGATTGAAAGAGCTCTATGAAATACTATTCCTAACGAAAAGCATCCACATAGATACAGAAAATCCCTTCACTTTTTCTTCAGGGATAAAGAGTCCGATATACTGCGATACAAGAAGGTTGATTTCTTATCCAAAAGAGAGAAAAATGATTATATCGGGATTTTTAGAAAAAATAAATGATATGGGCATTGAATCTGTAATCGGTGTTGCAACAGGCGGGATATCTTGGGGTGCTTGGCTCTCTGATAAACTTGATGTCCCATTTGGATATGTCAGGTCTTCCCACAAGGACTATGGGAAAAAACAGAGCATTGAAGGAAACATTGATTTTAGTAAAAATATACTTGTTATAGAAGATGTTGTTTCAACAGGCGGATCCCTTGGAAGGGCAATCAATTTGCTAAAAGAGTCCTCTGCAAAATCCTTGAATGCATGTTCTATATTCTCTTACCAATTTTCTGAATCTATAGAATTATTCCACAAGCTAGATGTTCCGTTTCAAAGTCTTTTGACCCTTGAAGGATTACTCGAATATGAATCAGATAAACTTGGGCATAATAAAAAAGAAATAGAGATCTGGAAAAAGAACCCAGGGGCGTGGCGAAGCAAATGAGTGTAGATGAAAATGTTCGAAAGAGGATATGCCTAGCGCTTGATGTTGATAATTTAGATTTAGCCAAAGAATTAGTTGAAGAGAGTTGCGAATATGTTGGAATATACAAAATCGGGAAGGAATTATTTGTTTCTGAAGGAACTTCTTCAATCAAAATCCCACAAAGCTACGGCAGGGATATTTTTTTAGATCTTAAATTCCATGATATACCTAACACTGTTGAAGGAGCTTCTAAGGCTTTGGTCAAGCACAAAGTCAAAATGTTTACAATTCACGTGATGGGCGGGAAAGAGATGATCCAGGCGGCAGTTAGAGGTGCCAATAGTGGCGTCAAAAAATATGGAAACATCAAACCAAATATTTTAGGCGTAACAGTTCTTACAAGCCATGATGAAAAATCGTTGAAAGATATTCTAATTGATAAACCTCTTGAT
>DUKX01000230.1 GCA_013329085.1 Methanofastidiosum sp.
CCATTGTTAAAGCAAGTAATGATATCAGAGAACCTGCGCCAATTATAATTAGTTCAGATTTTTTCCATATGCCCACCATAGAACCACAGATTAATGCCCCCAATAAAACAAAAATAACTTGAGTTCTGTAACCTAACAAAGCCATTAAGAAAAGCGAGAGGAATGTAAAAAAAATAGAGATAAATCTTGCTTTTTTATATGAATATTTCTTTGTAAGACCAACATATGAGATTAAAAGTATTGCTCCCATAGGGAAAAGATGTGATATCATTGTAAAAAAAGGGTCTAAAGAGTTTCTTGCTTGAACATTAAATAATGGTATCCCACCAGCTATTATCAAATCAAGTATGTAAAAGATGAGGCCCAGCGATAAAAGAATAAAAATTAGATTATATGTATTGTCCTCCAAGTATTTTATTAATCCACCCTGATAATTAAGAAACAAGTAAATTAAACTGAAAAAAATAAAAGGAAATGATAATGCCCAGAACCCTTTTAGTAATATAACTATACTTACCATCAAAAGAGATACAAAAAAGTCCTTGTTTTCTCTTTCAGTTATCCCTATAAGGAGAAGTGGTATGAAACTCAGTTTTACATAAAATCCAAAAGATTCGATTTGTATCATGCTGAGCAAGAATAATACTAAGAAAATGATCAAAAGAGGAAAAAAATATTTTTTGTTAATTCTTCGTATATTTGGTATATTAACTAACGAGCCAATATAAAATGAAACTGTTCCCAAAATGACAACTATAGTCCCGATTGGCGATAGGGGATGATCAGAAAAACTGAAGAATAGTAATATTGACACTATAACAATTAATGGTGAAAATTTCAAGAATATCGAGTTTTTAAGATAATCATCGAATTTCTCTATCTCAAAAGGGAAAGACGGAAATTTTTGGATAACCCTAAAGAATTTCAGAGAGGACTTATTAATTATACTATTTGAAAATTCTTTTTCTAAGAAAGGAAAGATACTATTTAAGTACTTCATCTAAATCCTCACATGAATATCCCCAATTATCCCTTCTACAATACTAGTTTGAATGAGAGATATGTCAGCATTTGGGATATTATCTGTAAGCACAAAAGTTCTAAAATCAGAAAAATAATATTTTGTTGGGCCATAAGGAGAAAGAACAGAGTGCAATATTTCAAAATCATTTGTTCCAATTCCAATGACACTCAAAGTAATTCCATTTTCAGATGACTTTACCCTTACATCTTTTAAGTAGAAAATCTCTTTTGCTATTTTATCTGATAATTCTTTCTCAAAAGTAATATCGTTAGGGAATTTACCATCGATTACTATATCTCCTGAAATAGTTGTATCAACTATATTATAATTATCTAAAAATTTTGATGTATTATCTATCTTGTTTTTTGCTTCGAGTATATCATTGACAAAAAATCCTTTTTGCATATAATGGACGGTAGATCCATTTAACATTGTGACTTTAATATTGTGTGACGCTATGTCCTCTTTGAATGAAGTTCGTCCGCCAACAGTTAAAATTCTCCCGTCTTTTAATTTCAATAAAAAAGTACCTTGCGATGTTCCAACAACAACACCCTCCTCGCTAAAAGGAGAATAATCGCTGATATAAGAGCCATCGACTTTTACAAGATATCTAAATCCCTTTCCATCTGACAAATCAAAAAATCGAACAGCGCTGTATATTTGTGATCCAGTGTAAGAAAATTCGTCTATCGGCTCTTTTTCAAAATACTTGGTGGAGAATGAAATTAATGAAGCCACCACTAACACAATTATTGCCAAGTCAAAGAGATTTAATCTTCTCATTTAAACTCCTAAAAGACGCCAATGATTACTGTCCTAAGAAAGTCTGATAGTAGCATGGTGTCCTCAAACGTACTGTTTTCTATAATTAAAACTCCTTCGTTTAATATGACAATTTTATTTTCAGTGCCGCCCAAATTTGGAGTCTTCATATATACTAATGGTTTTGTCTTTGAACCGATCAGTTTAATTCCCATCATATATTTGTGCCAAGGAGTCAATTCTCTGGCAAGGATTATCGGTCCTTTAGTCCTGCCTACCCCTTCACTTATTGAAGCGACGCCTCTAACAAGATAAGAATTTTCAGGCGCTGAACCTGGCATTGCCTTGAAGAGCAAATAAACACTTTTGACTTCGTCTTCAGTAAACATCCTTCGCATTACAATAAGAGGGTCTCCATGAACGTATGAAACTACTTTGATTGATTGGTCATTTTCGGTATTATAGAGAATAGTTGTGGGTGTCCCTTTTTCATCGAATGCATTATTTCCCAAATAATTAACATAATAAAGAGAGGCCATTGAGATTCCAATGATTGTCAACAACAAAACAACGCTTAGTGTTCTTTTAGATACTTTCAGGCCTTTCTTACTTTTCTTTTTTGCCATAAAAATTAAATAAAAAATTTATTTATAAATATTGTGGGGAATTTCTTCCTTTTCTTTTAGAAAAATAGAAGATATAATTGCCAATAAACATAAGGGTAGCATCAGATACAACATAGTAACAAAGTCGGACAACCCATATATTATTCCCCCAAGCAAAGGTCCAACTATGCTCGATAGATTTAACGTCATAGAAAGTCCAGATATCGCTTCGCCTCTTTCATTCCAAGTCGAATAGGATGTCACAAGAGAAGAAGTTCCCAGATACACTAATGCCCAAGAGAATGCAACTAGTATCTGGAGTAGCATAAATTCAATTGGATTCTTAATTATTGTAAAAGTAAGTATAAATATAAATGAACCAATTAATCCTGTAAATACAAGGTATGTCTTTTTTATTCTATCTGACAAATGCCCAATCAAAGGCATTGTTAAAACTTGTAACGAATTATTTATGAAAAAAATTGAGGAGATTATGAACCTGTCGAACCCTAAGGTAAACTCAAGATAAAGAGGTAAGAATGCCCACAATGTTGTCGCTACTGAATGTCTTAGAAATAAAGTTCTGTAAAAGGGAAGGAATTTTTTGAATGTTTGGAAATCTATTCCAAAATAGTCGGAAGCGGTATATTTCTCTTTAGCGAAAAGTGTAGCAACAAAGCCAGTTGTAAGAAATATAATGGGGATCAAAAAAGCATTGTTATATTTTTGTGATATTACTATGCCGACAAGAAGCGAACCAACTGCCCACCCAAAAGAACACGAAGCACTGTAAATCCCAAAATATTTTCCTCTTTTTTCAGTATCTATTTCGGTGGCTAGAGAGTTAGTCAATCCCATTGTAGCGCCAAAAGATACCCCCATTCCCATTCTAAAAATAAAAATCAAAATTTTATCATAAGAAAAAAAGAGCAATATTGAGAAAAATGCCCCAATTATAAGCCCTGTTTTAATTATTGGAAGTTTTCTTCTGAGTTTTGCAGCTTTTCTAGCAAATAGTGGCGCGGTCAATATTGAAAAGAAAGGTAAAATGGCATTAATCAATCCAATAAATGATTTGGATGCGCCTAATACTTGAGAAAAATTTGAAATAAATAAATTACCACTGATATAAGAAATATTTATGCAGAATCCTATCAAAGAATAAATAATTATTTTTTCTCTGTTGTTCATTAGTTCACTCGATTCTTGCTTCTTCTTCAAGCATTATAGGAATACCTTCCCTAACAGGGTATCTCCTTTTGCATTTAACACATACGAGTTCTTCTTTATCCTCGAATATATCGCCTTTACAAACTGGGCATGCTAAAATATCAAGAAGCTTTTTGTCTATCATATTGATTAAGCCTATACAAAGATATTTAAATATTTTTATAGACCATTTTTAGTGATAATATGAAGATTCTTGTTGCATCGGACATTGCAGAAGAGGGTATATCAAAACTCAAAAAAGAGTTTGAAGTTGATGTAAAAAAGGGTATTTCTAAAGAAGAGATTTTATCCATTATAGAAAACTATGATGGAGTAATTGTTAGAAGTAAACCCAATATAACTGAAGACATAATAAAAAAGGGTAAAAATCTGAAGGTTGTGGCTAGAGCCGGTGTCGGACTTGACAATGTAGATGTCAATTGCTGCCAAGGGCTAGGAGTAAAAGTTGTAAACTCGCCACAGGCAAGCTCTGATTCTGTGGCCGAACTTGCTTTTGGATTGATGCTATCTGTTTCTAGAAATATTGCGAGAGCAGATAGATTAACAAGAGAGAAGAGATGGGAAAAAAAATCCCTTATGGGCCACGAACTCAATGGTAAAACTTTGGGAATTGTTGGATTTGGGAGAATCGGAAGAAATATCGGAAGAATGGCTAAAGCCTGTGGTATGGGCCTAATTGCCTATGATCCTTATCTAACTAGTGAACAGATAACAAGCGGTGGCGCTGAACCTGTTACTCTTGAAAAACTAATTGAAAGAAGTGACGTTATTACACTACATGTGCCTTTGATTGACTCGACTAGACACATGATTTCAGACAAAGAATTTGAAAAAATGAAAAATAATGCTATCATAATCAATACCTCCAGGGGGGGGATAATTGATGAAGATGCCCTATGCAAAGCATTGTCATCGGGAAAGATCTTAGGTGCTGGCCTTGATGTATTCGAGGAAGAACCACCGATGAATAGCAAGCTTCTAGAGTTTGATAACGTAGTTCTAACTCAGCACATAGGAGCATCAACCCACGAAGCCCAGAAGAGGGCAGGGATTATGATTGCCGAAGAGGTCATTAAAGCATTAAAATGTAAATAATTAATTATTTTATTTTAAATTTTTTGACCACATTCGGGACAGAAACTACTGTCTTTCCCGATTGATGCACCGCAATTAGGGCATTTTAAATCCACTTTTTCTTTGATATCGTTTCCACAGCTACCACAGAATTTAGCCCCTTTTTCAAGAGGTGATCCACATGATGGACATTTGAACTCATCTTTTATTGGTACTTCTTTTGTTATTATGGGGGTAGTTGATGTTTTTCCTTTTTTCATAAATACTACTGCCACTATAGCAACTAATACTATTGCTAGGGGAACTAGGTAGATAAATGGAAAACTAGAAGAAGTTGTAGATGTTGTATCGGGCACCGTTGCAGGAGGAAGACTGTCATCAGTTGTTAGAGGTGGTTTAGTATCAGAAACAGGTTTTTTGGGACCTTCTGCTGGTATCGATTCTTTCGGAACTTGCGGTTTTCCTGGCATAATAAATGAACTCAAATCATAGAAGTAGACTTTGTTATCTTTTGAGCCTACCACTAATTTTCCATCAGTAGTTAAGAATAATGAATTAAAGGCACTTTCATTCTCTTTACTCCACAACAAACTCCCGGAACTATCTATTAAGCTTATAACTCTATCAAGTGAACTTACGGCAATATAATCTCCATTAGAGGATATAGATACAGCATTTGCTTTGTCATTTAATTTTCTTTTGAGTAATTGTTTGCCAGAAGAGTCAAATAAGTAAATATTGTCATTTAAGTCAGCAGCAAATATCTTAGAACCGTCTTTAGTGATCGACACTAAATGTGTTGCAGCTCCAGTTGCTTTGGACCAAAGTAGAGAACCTTTTCTATCAAAAAGATAAACTTTGCTATCAAATGCTCCTGCAACGATAGAAGATGCATCAGGAGTAAGAGAAATTGATTGAACATTACCTCCCGTCTTGTATTCCCATAAACGGTCACCAGACCTTGAAAGCATGAAAATATTACTATCGTTTGTTCCATTAACTATGTAAGACCCGTCAGGAGAAACAGAAGATGTGGCCAGTCTACTCCTTGAATCATATGTCGTAATTTGACTTCCGGCTTTATCATATACGAAAACACTATAATCCTTTGTGATTGCTGTAATATAGTTTCCATCTACAGTTATATTAACAGTATTGACTTGACCAGATGTTACTTTGTCCCAAATCTTCTGTCCGGATTTGTTTAATAAATAAACCCTCTTATCCCAAGAGCCTGCTACTATATATTGGCCATTGCCAGATATTGCAACCGATTCTACATTGCTGCCTGTCTGAAATTTCCATAACTGTGTTCCACTTTTATTTAAAAGGTATACATAATTATCGTAGGATCCAACTACAATGTAATTTCCGTCAGAAGATGCCACAACTGAAGCGATATCATCATCTGTTTCATAGCTCCAAGTTAGCTCATCTGCAAAAACATTCATTATAGAAATATTAAATAATATTAGGATCAAAAATAGACTAATTTTTTTCATGAAAATACTCACTATAAGTCCTATTTAAATATTATGCTTTATGTGTATGTTGTGACATTCTGAAATTATTTCCATTTACCCTTTCTTAATTCATTCAAGTTCAAATTTTCTATTCTGCCTTCCATCCCTCTAATTATTTCCAGAATCTCTTTGTAGTCGCTCATTGTATTGTCCAACTCTTTTGAAATGTCACTAGAATATTTTTCTTCCTTTATCTTTTCCTTCAATTGTTTAAAAAATGTGTCTACAGGCCTAAATGAGTCCTCGATCAAAAGTCCTGAAATAAAAATAATGAAAGGTGTTAGTTCTCCTGAATTCCCAATATCTATGCACCTAAGATAAACTCCTCTTCGCTCAAATGGAATAACAAGCCTTGGATAATTATTTCTAAGGAGGATGAAATTTAGTAGTTCTCTAGAAACTCTACCATTTCCGTCAATAAAGGGATGGATTTCAACAAATTTTTGGTGGAAGTGACAAGCTAGTTCAACGGGAAACATTGTTAATTTTTTTTCTTTATACCACTCTATCAAGTTGTTAAGTTCATCTTCTAAGACTGGAAAAGGTGTAGGGTCATAATCTGATCCAGATATAGAAATATCAATATTTCTTAGTGTTCCCGCATTTTCATCATCTATATTTCTCATGAGTATCTGATGAATCATTAGAATAAATTTTAGAGTGATATCTCCACCATAGCTTCTAAGGGATTTGAAAAGTTCATTATAGTTCAATATCTCATACATTTCTCTTAGAGTACTACCTGCTGGCGTATCTTCTTCAAGTATAAGCTGCGCATCCCTCAAGGATATAGTATTACCTTCAATTGCTGTCGACCCATGAACATATCTCAATCTAAGATTTTCTTCAAATTTTTCAAAATAACTTTTATTAAATGGGGCCATGATCCTATTTATTTCTTTTAGCCTCTCAATTATATTAATAAATGAGGTCGGAAGAATATGTTCTTCATATTCTAATTTCTTAGAAAATATCTTCAAAAACTCTGCTTCGAGAAGTATCATTTGAGACTTTTCTTTCACTAAAAATTCTATTTCGGACGGAGTAAATGGGCCTTTGCCCAGATAATAAGAAACGGTCTTTACTCTGTCCCCCAATCTTACAGAATGATTGACATAGTAATAAATTTCTCCCTTAACATTCTTTTTTATTATATAGACCATCATATCCCTCATAAATAGTAAGTATACTTCTCTTTTGGTACTACATTTTATATTATTATTGGTATCATGTCTGAATTATAGTGGTAAAAAAAAGGATTTTGGCTAGTTAATATCTAGATAAGCATATAATTATACATAATAGTCCATTTTTGATACAAATAAGTCACAATCCTTATAACTGGCCCAAAGATTTGAGGGGAGGTTTTACGTATGGAAGAAATACTAACAAAATTTGAAGGGGTTGACGTACCCTCTGTAAAAAAAGTTGCAGTTGCTTACTCTGGAGGAGTTGATTCTTGTCTATGTATAGAGCTCCTGAAAAGAGTATACAACGCAAAAGAGATTGTACCTATAATGATAGATGTCGGTCAAGGAAAAGAAGAAATCGACATTGCATTTGAAAAGGCAAAGATACTAAACATAGAGCCAATTGTTATAGACGCAAAGGAAGATTTTGTAAAAAAATGGATACCTATGGCAATAATGGCAAACTCAGACTACATGGGCTATCCAGTGAGCACGTCAATGACGAGGCAATTAATAGCCAATATAGTTGCCCTCAAAGGCAAAGAATTAGGCTGCGATGCCCTAATGGAAGGTTCAAGCGGCAAGGGAAATGATCAGTATAGGATGCACAATGTATTCAAGTTGTTTGCCCCCGAGCTAAATGTATTGGTCCCAGTAAGAGATTTTGACCTTACAAGAAAAGAAGAAGAAAAACTTTGTGAATTGTGGGGTATATACGTCACAGAAAAGATAACTGGAGGAGATGACAAAACTCTGTGGTGCAGATCTATTGCAAGCGGAGCAATTGATCTTGATCAAGAGCTTCCGGATAATCTATGGATGTGGACAAGACCCATCGAGAATGCACCTGATGTTCCTACGTTTGTAGATATTTCTTTTGAAAAAGGTGTGCCAGTATCCTTAAACGGAAAAAAAATTGGATTGCTAGAGCTCTTGACAGAGCTTAATAATATTGGGGGAATGCATGGTATTGGTAAAATAGACATATTTGAAGAAGGTATAATGAATCTCAAAAGCAGGGAGATTTATGAAGCCCCGGCAGCAACAATTATCCTAAAGCTTCACAAAGACTTAGAACAGATGTGCCTTACAAAGGAAGAAATCCTGTTTAAAAAGACAGTAGAACAGAAATGGGGTTACCTAGTATACCATGGAGGATGGTTCCATCCATTAAAAGATTCTCTTGACAGCTATATCATCAAGAGCCAAGAGCATATTAATGGAAACTATAAAGTGAAATTGTTCAAAGGAAATATCGAGATAGTAAAGAGGGAATCGGCTTCATCACTATTTGCCCCCGAAATAAGGTCAATAAAAGTTGGAGGCATGGATCAAAGGATTTCAAAGGATGCAGCTAAAGTTATGGGCCTTATGTACGAAGTTTTGGCCAAAAGGTCCAGATAAATATTTAAATTTTTATTTTTTATGATGTTGAGGGAGTAACTAAATGGCAAAACTTTGGAAAAAAAAATATGAACTTGACAAAGCTGTTGAAGATTTTACAGTTGGAGACGATTATCTATGGGATATGAAGCTAGTGAAAGCTGATGCCATAGGAAATATCGCTCATTCAACAATGCTTCAAAAAATAGGAATTCTTTCTGAAGAAGAGCTTCTAAAAATTAAAAAGAACCTGATTGATATTTTAGACCTTAACGAACAAGGTAAATTTATTATAAATAAAGAAGATGAAGATGCACATACTGCTGTAGAAAACTTCTTGACAGATAAATTAGGCGATGTTGGTAAAAAGATTCATACTGCAAGGAGTAGAAACGACCAGATTAACTTGGATATGAGACTATATTCAAAAGAAAGATTATTTGAGATGATGGAAAGCGTTCTAAATCTTTGCAAAATACTATTAGAGTTCTCAAAAGAAAATGAATTCGTGCCCATGCCAGGAAGAACTCATACTCAGAGAGCTATGCCCTCCTCAGTAGGGCTTTGGACAAGCGCTACCCTAGAAAGTCTCCTTGATGACCTTTATCTACTGAAGAGTTCTTTCAAGATTAATGATCAATCCCCCCTAGGAAGTGCTGCAAGTTATGGTGTTAACCTTAATATTGATAGAGAATATGTTGCAAATCTTTTAGGATTTGAAAAAGTGCAGAATAACGTCCTGTATGCAAATAATAGCAGGGGAAAAACAGAGTCCATAATTATATTTGCTCTATCGCAGATAATGATGGACCTTTCAAAGTTTGCTAATGATTTGATTCTATTTTCTATACCTGAGTTTAATTATTTCACCTTACCAGAAGAATTTTGTGGCGGCTCAAGCCTTATGCCACAAAAAAGAAATCCTGCTTTGCTTGAACTTACAAGGGCTAAAGCAAACGTTGTAAACTCTCTATATGTTAGGGTAACCGGAATTATAACTTCCCTTTATTCAGGATACAATAGAGACTTCCAACTGACAAAAGGCCCTTTAATGGAAAGTTTTGATATTACCCAGCAGACACTATACATCCTGGGATATTTCATTCCAAAAATAAAAGTAAACAAAGAAATATTAATTGAGTCGTTTTCTCCTGAAGTCTATGCAACAGACAGAGTATTGGAACTTGTAAAGGAAGGAACACCGTTTAGAGATGCTTACAAAGAAGTTGGGACAAATCTAGAATCATTAAAAAATAAAGACCCAGTTAAAAATATAAAATCAAAGACACATACAGGCGCTACTGGAAATCTTGGATTAGACCGGATAGAGAAGACAATAAAAGAAGAAGAAAAAGAACTTTCATCTAACAAAGAAACATTTATGAAAAAAATAGATCAATTGGTCAAAATTTAGTTTTAAGGGATAGTATGGATAAATATGATTATGTTATAATTGGAAGTGGTGCCAGTGGGGCTGCTGTTGCAGAAAAGATTTCTTCTGATTATAAAGTTTTAATACTTGAAAAAGGTGATTATCTTCCCTTAAATGAAGCTCACAAGGGTTACTTCAGAGCTTCTTCTTGTAAAGATTTTGAAGAACATGGAAAAATAGAAATCTTAAGTGGTAATGGTGTTGGAGGGACAACATTATTGGCCATAGGTAATGGTGTGAGAACCCAAGAAAAGGAACTGAAAAAACTTGGCATAGATATTGAAAAAGAACTTGATGAAGTTGAAAGGGATTTTGAAGTATCGCCCATCCCAGAAAATATGTTAGGTGATAGGACTAATCTATTCATTGAAAAATCTAAAGAATTGGGTTATAAACCGAAGATAATGCCCAAAATGATTGACTTTAAGAAATGTAAAAAATGTGGGAAATGCAATATGGGGTGTCAATTTCAGGCAAAAAAAACTTCCCTTCATTATATTGAAAATGCCATTTCTAAAGGTTCTGAGTTAAAGACTAATTTTGAAGCTTTGAAAATAAATAAAAGGAATAAGTACTTTGAAGTTCAAGGTATGGAAAAAGGAAATCTCATTAATATTCCTGCAAAAAATGTGATCTTGAGCGCCGGTGCTCTTGATACTCCAAAAGTCCTTAATAATTCAGGAATAATGACTCCAAAGAAACTATTTGTGGACATATTTGTTACAATTGGAGGGAAAAGTAATCAATCTTTCAAAGATGAGATAAATATGGCCGCTTACATACCTTTTAATGATTTCTTAATTTCCCCTTACTATTCGGAAAGAATTATCAAAATGCTCAGTGAGAAAAAAATAGAATCTAAAAGAGATAATATAATCGGTTTAATGATCAAAATCAAAGATGACTCTTTTGGCTATGTTGACAAGAATTTCATCGAAAAATACTGTACTGGAAAGGATGTCCAAAAAATATCAAATGGTGTTGCTATTGCCTCGAGGATATTAAAGAAATTAGGAGTAGATATGATAGTTTCAACTGAAGCTATTGGGGCCCACCCTGGAGGAACTGCACCAATAGGAACCACTGTGGACAATCAATTCAAGACAAAAATGGGCTTTTATGTATGTGATGCAAGTATACTTCCAGAATCACCAGGCGCACCCCCAATACTTTCGCTAATGGCTTTAGGAAAAAAATTGGGAGAAAATATTCTAAATTCCACCTGAAGGAACTTTTTCATTTGGATTCGTTACGATATCCAAAAGCATCGGGCCTTCTGAGTTCAAAGTTTCCTTGATTCCCTTCTTCATTTCTCCTTTGCCTTCAACTCTAAGAGCTGGGACTCCAAGACCTTTTGATATAGCTACAAAATCAGTCTTACCTAGCGAAAAAGAGTATTTCCCCTCAAATTTTGTATCTTCATATTGTTTAATTGTTCCCAATACACCGTTATCTATAAGGAATACTTTCACATCGATATTATTTTCTGAGAGGGTTAATAACTCCCCCAATACCATCAAAAGTCCGCCGTCGCCAGTTATTAATATTACCCTCTTTTCAGGATTTGATAATTTAGCGCCTATGGATGCGGGCAGTCCAAATCCCATTGCACCAAATGAGTGTGAACAGATAAATGTCCGAGGGATGTGAACTTTTTTCAACAAATGAGCCCATACTGTTATTGAGCCCGTGTCTGTAACAACAATATCGTCCTTGTTTAGTTTTTCAAATATTTCAAAAATAGCAGCTTGTGGCTTCAAAGGTTTAGAGGAAGATGAGATTCCATCTAACTTTCTCATAGGATTTTTGTTAATCCAAAGATCAGATTTTCTAGAAACACCAATAGTTATATTGTTAATTATTTCATTTAAATCTCCAATAAGAGCTAGGTCAAACACTATATTTTTTTTATTTTTCTCTAGATTTACATCTATTATTTTTTTTGAATTACCTAAGAGATTATATGAAGTTCTATCAGAAAATTTGACTCCAAAAGATATCAATAAATCTGACTTTTCAAACGCCATTTTGGAATTATTTGTACCTCTTACGCCAAGGGTTCCAAATGCGTGATTATCATCTTCATCTATTATCCCTCTCCCAGGAAGCGTTGTAACTATAGGCGCCCCAATTTTAGTAGAGAGGGAGTAAATAGTATTTCCTGAACTAGAATTAATAGCGCCATAGCCAGAAAGAATCAAAGGTCTTTCAGACTCATTAATCAACTTAATGGCAAGTTTAATTTTGTCAATGTCAAGTTTAGTTTTTGTTTTATTTTCAGTGTATTCAAAGTCAGAAAAGTATTGTTTTTCAAATAGGTCTGTTGGAACTTCAACATGAACTGGTCTTGGTCGGCCAGATATTGCCTGACTAAATGAATCTCTTATTTCTTGATACAGATCATCTTTAACCCTAATATTTTTCTTTGTTATGGCAGATGTCATTGAAAGCAAATCAACTTCCTCAAAAGCATCAGTTCCAAGCTTATCGGTAGGAACTTGGCCGGTAATTAGTACTAACGATGAGCCATCTTTATAGGCGCATGACAACCCCATCATTGCATTGACTGATCCAGGGCCAGTTGAAGTGAGTGCGGAAGATATTCTACCACTAGCCCGATAATATCCATCGGCGCTGTGAACTGCACACTGCTCATGGGAAGACCTAATAATAGAAATACCAATATCTTTCAGTTCATGGTAAAGTGGCAATATTT
>DUKX01000076.1 GCA_013329085.1 Methanofastidiosum sp.
ACCTGGAATGGACGGAATGTACTAAAATCAATAGAAGCTCAGAAAAGGGATGCGTCAGCATCCCTTTTGAGTTTCTATCATTATCTATTACTTATGAAAACCTTTTAATATAACATTTATTTATGTATAATCAATTTATAGATATCAGTATCATAAATAGAACAGCATACTGGATAAGCCTTAAATCAAGTTATATTGTAAAAGGGTGATAATATTGATAGATAAATTTAAAATTGGTGACACGATATCTTTGAAAGTCGATTCTACTAAAGTTGGGATAATTATTGGGGTGTATCAATCCACAAATGATATTTCTCGATATAAGGTATTTCATAATCAATCTGATATATCAGAGTATTATGAAAACCAGATCATTATGATCAACTCTTCTGAACCAATCATATGGCTTAATAATTCAAAATTCACTGCAGTACTAAATGCAAAAAAATATGGATTTAATGCAGACAATATTGTCTANNATTCATACCCTTTCAATTTCGACCATTAACTAAGTTAATCAACTCTAGTATTCCGAGATTGCTTATCGCAGATGAAGTCGGGGTTGGTAAAACAATTGAAAGTGGAATCATAATCAAAGAGTTTGAAAAAAGAAATAATATTAAAAAAATTATGATAATTTGTCCAAAAGAGCTGACTTCTAAGTGGCGCAGAGAAATGAAAGAAAAATTTGATGAATCATTTGAAGTTTTGACGTCTGATCGCTTAAACTACTGTCTCGTTGAGATGGAATCTGAAGGTGTTTGGCCTAGTGAGTGCAACAAATGCATAATTGGATTAGAACTCTTTAGGCGTGAAGAAATAATCCAGCGTCTGATTTCCTTAGATGACTCACCTGAATTCGACATGCTCATAGTAGATGAAGCTCATCATATCACAACACAAACAAGTAACTCACATGTTCTAATTGAGTACCTATGTGAGCACACTGAGATTGTGCTTTTTCTTAGCGCTACCCCTCTACAATTAGGATCTAATGACCTTTTTTCACTATTAAACCTACTTGATCCAAGTGAATACATAGATAGTAAGATATTCACACAAATGGTTTTACCAAACAAGTATATTAATGGAGCTATCAGAAAGATAAGAAATAATTCAAGTCAAACATGGCAACTTGAAGCGCTAGATGAATTGAAGAGTATCCAAGTAAACGACTGGGCAACGAATGCCTACTCAAACAATAGCGTATTGAGAAAATGGGTTAATAGACTTGCAAAACAACCTATGTTAACTAATTTGGAACGTGTAGACTGCATAAAAGACCTTGAAAGCTTACATTCTTTATTTCACATTATTAATCGAACAAAAAGGAAAGATATTGGTGAATTTACTGTTAGAGAGCCAATTACTGTTCAAATGACCTTTACAGACCAAGAACTTGAATTCTACAACGAAGTTAGGGATTTTAAGAGTATTATTTTAAAGATGAAATATGGTCCTATTGTAACTAGCCTAATAATGTCAACAATTGAAAGACAACTGACAAGTTCAATACCAGCATTCTTGGATTTACTTGATAATTTTATTGAAAATGGTTTGTTCTCAATTTCTGGAATCACTGATGATATTGAAACTGAAGATACGGAAATTAATATCAAAAGTAATAATGCTTTAATGTTAAAAATTTTTCAAATTCGTGCAATGGCAGAGCGGTTACCTAAAACCGATTTGAAAACAGAGCGGCTTATTGAAATTGCGAAGGATACTATAAGCAACACAAATGAAAAGAAGTTGTTGGTTTTTTCTTTTTTTAAACATACACTTAGGTATTTAATCAGCCAAATTGGAAAAACGAATATTAGAGTAGCAATTTTGACTGGTGAGACCCCAAATGAGCAAAGGGACTCTATTAGAAATAGGTTCAGGCTTCCATCAAACTCTGAAGATGCTATAGATGTTCTACTTAGCTCTGAGGTTGGATGTGAAGGATTAGATTATGAGTTCTGCAGCAGAATCGTCAACTTCGATATTCCGTGGAATCCAATGAAGATTGAACAAAGAATTGGTAGAATTGATCGATTTGGTCAAAAAANNTAAGGTTCAGATTTACAACTTTATTACTTCTGGAACAATCGAAGAAAAGGTATTCTTCCGATGTTACGAACGACTTGGAATCTTCAATTCAACCATAGGGGATTTAGAGGATGTATTAGGAACTTTAGTATCTGAATTAACTCAAACAGCACTAGATATTAGGCTAACTGACAAGCAAATTATTTCCAAAGCAAATCAGCTATCTGATAATGCACTTAGATTAGCTGAGGAGCAACGTGAGTTTGAAAAGAACTCTAAGGAGCTCTTTTTAGTGGACGTAAAAGATGATGACAATTCTTATAATGTTGGAAAAGAAACACAAATATTAGCAACAATGAATATGGTTCGATGTTATCTCAATGAAGTTATCCCAAATTCTGTTGTTACACAGATTGATAATGAAAAAGGATATAAAGTTAGAATGTTTAGGGAGGACAAACAAAAGATACAAAGCGATTTAACTAAGATGAAGAAGGACCATGCTCTAGATAGGAATTCAAAATCATTAAAGCAATTTGAGTCCTACTTAAGTTCAGATAATCAGATTGCATACTTCATCTTTGAACATTTAGACGAAACTGACTACACTAACAAATTTCTAATTACCGTCGACCATCCTATTCAGTTACTTGCTACTGGGTATTTTTCTAGTATTAATAGCATTATAGAAACATCACTATCAATATCTACGGATATATTGCAATGCGGCTCATATGCCTTTGGGTGTTTTGAATGGACTGAGTTCGGATATCGAAATAAAAAATCAATAAGAACAGTTTTGTACAACTTTGACAATGATCAAGTTCATTTTCTAGAGAGTAATATCTTTGATTACTTGCTCAATAATGGAATGAATATTGAAAATCCTGGTGTAGATGTTTCTGCAGCTTTACTAAAAATAGATAATAATCTTTTTAATGAGCAAATGCAAAAAAAGACATTACTTTATCAGGCAAATGCAGAGTATATAAATCGTAGAATCACAACGCTAGATCGTTACTATGGCAGCATGACAGAACGACTAAGGAGTGATATTTATTCATCGAGTAGCACTAAAATTAAAAGAATGAAGTCCGCGCAACTCGAAAAGACAATGTCCAGTTGGGAATCTAAAATAGACGAGCTTCGTCAGAAATTAAATTCAGATATTACTATTAAACTAATAGCACAGGGGTATTTGGAGGTTAAGCAGAATGAGTGTTAAATCTTTAGATGAGTTAATAATTAATCGTAAAGAACTTTTAGAAGTACACAAGAAAAATAACTTTACCGACGGCATTAATAGTCTTTTGACAGATCTATACCCTGATACTGCACATTTTATTTATGAACTCCTTCAAAATGCTGAAGACATGTTAGCAACTTCTGTGAAGTTTATGCTTTACAATGATAAAATTGAATTCGAACATAATGGGACTAAAAGAGACTTCACTTTAGATGATATTAATGCAATAACAAGTATTGGGAATAATTCACAAAAGAAGAATGACCCTACAAGTATAGGTAAGTTTGGTGTTGGTTTCAAAGCCGTATTTGCTTATACGAAAACTCCTGAAATACATTCCGGGATATATCACTTTTGTATTACAGATTATTTCTTACCTGTTATAACAAATATTAGGAAAATTGAAAAACCTGGCTGGACAACTTTTATATTTCCTTTTGACAACCCCAAAAAGCCACCTAGAAAAGCAGTAATGGAAATTGAAAGAAGTTTAAAATCGATTAATGCTACCTCATTACTATTTCTTAGAAATATATCTTCGATTGAATACATAATGCCAGATGGCAAAAGCGGCCATGTAATGCGAGAAGAATTTAAAGAAAACTATGTCCGAATTACAAATACACCCCACAACAATTCGAAAATTTATGAGACCACATGGTTAAGATTTCAAAAAGAGATTGAACTTAAAGACGAGTATAAAAAGAATAAGAGGCTGAATATTGCAATTGCGTATTCACTCGAATGTGATGATAAAACTAAAGAACTATATCGAATTGTACCAATTGAGGGACAAACATTTATATATTTCCCAGCAGAAAAAGAGCACAGCAAGTTAAATTTCCATATTAATGGGCCATTTGCTTCAACAGTTGCAAGAGACAGTGTGCGAGAATGTCCTGAAAATGGTCTATTAATTAATAAAGTTGCTGACCTTGTTGTCGAATCCCTTAATTTTATTAAGCAAAATGGGCTTCTTAATGTTTCATTTCTTTCGGTTATGCCGAATATGGATGACCTATTATCCGATTTCTACAGAATCATTTACGTTAAAGTATGCACTGCTTTTATGGAGAAGGAATTAGTACCCACTAGAGATCGAAAGTATAATAAATCTGTCAAGTTAATTTCGGGTCCAGCAAACATTTCACTTGTTCTTGGTGATAGTGAACTCATGTCAATATATAAAAGTAAAAATATGATATGGGCAGCTAATGCAGCTCTTAGAAATCAGAGAGAAGATAAGTTTCTAAGTAGCTTGGATATAAGAGAATATAACTATCATCAAGTAGCTGAGATTTTTGATGATAGTTACCGAAGTGAAGTTGAATCAATAATCGAGAATAAGGACGATGAGTGGGTAAAGTCGCTTTATTCACTTCTTAATACAACTTATGAAAACTTGAACGATGATGATAGTGATATTTTCCTTAAGAATATTCGGCAAACAAAACTGGTTAGAGTAAAGAACTCAAAGGAGAGACATACTATTCCAAAACTTGCATATTTTCTTGAAACTAATTCTAAATTATTTTCAAGCAATGTTCCTATTGTTGATACAGCTGTATATCAATCTCAGAAAGGCTCATATAGAGTAAAAGACAGTGTCAATGCTAAACAATTCCTTGAAAAGGCTGGAGTAACAATATATGGTCCACAGATTGAAATTGAAAAGAACTTGAAAAAGTATATAAATGCATTTATTCCAGATGAGGATTACTTTAGATCCATAGTTGAATTCGCAGTCTATAGCCGAGAGTCATCTGGTTTTGACTTTTCAAAGTATAGTTTTTTACTTTATTCCAAAGCAGGCAAATTAATGAATGCAACACCAAAACAATTAATTTTCGGTGCACCATATATTCAAGAAGGGTATAATGAACTCGCTAAAGTTTATGATAGACAAATATTGTGGGATGGTTATAGTAAGACTTTGGACGCTAAAGATCTAGAATTGTTTGTTGAGTTTGTACGAAAATTGGGTGTGTTTGGTGAACTAAAAATCGAAAAAATAGATGTAACAAATCATCCGGAATTTTACACCTACTTATTTAGTGAAGGCAGAAATACAGGAAATGGTGAGAATGTAGATTACACTATTAATAGAATTGAAAAACTGGTTAAACTTAAATCTATTTCTGTAAGTAAGATGATATGGGACACCATAACTAAGTATAAACCGATATTCAATTATTCTGTCTTACATGCCAAATACAGCCCCAATGGAACTGCAAATGCAAAAAAATGCGATTCAACTTTGGTTTACTACTTAAAAAATTTTGAATGGATTCCTGATAACACTGGAAAGTTCAGAAAACCCTCTGATATGAATAAAGCAATCCTACGATCAGATTTCCAAATAGTCATGGATAATGGTATCCTTGATGCAATCGGCTTTAATTCAATTATGGAAAATAACAGCGATAAGATACTAAGATTGCGAAAAGAAGTTGAAAAAGCTGGATTGAGGATTATTTCTCAACAAGAATTCGATTTGCTTGAGACACTAAAGAAAAAACAATTAGATCGACAAAAAAATCAAAGTGATAAATCTCCTATCCCTATTGATGACTTACTTGTTAAACAAAACAAAATTAACACAAATAGAGAAAATCAATTAGATGAGCACTTAGGAAGTGGCTCAGTTCAGAATATTGAGAGAAGAGAAAAAAATATTGAATTAACTTTTAAAGAATCTGCTCAAACACATATTAAAGCAAGATATAGATTTCAGAAAGTTGCCGAATCAACAAAAGAAGAAAAAAATATGCTAGCAAATGAATATAATGGGAAGTGCCAAATCTGTGGTACAGTAATTCAATCATATGACAATAAGAAAATATTTCATGCTAGAAATATAATACATACGAATGAATTACCACCAAACTTGATAGCAACAATAAAACTTGGGTGGAATTCGCTGTGCCTATGTCCGAATTGTTCTACGCGATACATAAATTGCTCGAAAAATTTAACTGGGTTTGTAGAACAAGTTGAATNNTTGAATCCAAAAGAGTTATTCCTGGAGATAATCAAGCGATTGAGATAGTAATTGAGATTAATAATACTCAACAAAAAATTAGATACACTCCAAAGCATTTTCTTGCACTTAAGAAAGCTTTTGAAATTCTTAAATAGATCAAAATTCAGGTTGAATTTGTGTAATAGTGTAAATGATAAATAGAGCGCTCAAATAGATGGAATACTGCTAAAACCCGACACATGGCTTCAATTGTATTAAACAAGTACGGAACAAAACCACTGTACAACTACTGCAGATTGGTTAAAGCTGATATCTCGATATTATCGGGATATCAGCTTACTGCTGTAGTTCACAAGAGTGAAGGAGTCAATTGCCCATTACTTTAGATTGTTAATATAGTAGAAAGTTAAGTATACACCTGATAATTCTATTATCTCATCAATCCCAGGTCCAGACAGACCCTGTTTGTGTAAAGGACTCATATTTTGAGTTATTTTAGTCTATAGGTTACAGAGGTTCCTCTGCCATTTTTTTGACAATATTTCTGTCTGCGAAGCTATTTAGAATCCTGAGAGTCTTAGCCTTATCGAATCCGGTTTTTAGATCTAAATCTTTTCTTGAAAGCTCAAGCGAATCCTTTAATAAGTCATAGATAATTAGTTCGTCTCCTGAAAAATCAAGCTTGTCTGACTTAGTGAGAGGCAACACTATCCTGATTCTATTTTCGCTTACATAAAAGCCAGGCTTAGATATGCTGTTTGAATACTCATCATTTATTCTGGTTATCCCTGTTCCAAATTTTTCTATTAGGTTCAATCTTCCGAATACACCGGCTATTGTTGGATTTCTCAGAACAGATATATTACCAGACAGGTATTCTTCTTTCGTAATGCCTGCTGGTAATCCTCCGGGAGAACTTATCTCGATCCTGTCCTCATGCNNTGCTATTTGAATCAATGAGTTAGTATCCCATACTCTATGAACGATGGCATTTGCCAGGGATTCTCTGAACGCTTCCCTGGGAATGAGTTCCTTCTTTACTCTGATATAGCCTATTATCTCCTCAATAAGATAATACTGCTCGAAAATCTCTATTGCTCTGTCAAATTGGATTAATAAGGAATTGTTACTGATTGTTTCTCTATAGAGGATGGTATTAATATCCTTCCCGAATTTTACGACATCAATTCCAGAAAATTTCATATCGTTCTTATCAGCCAGCAATTCCCCGGCAATATTGTAGTATCCGTCCTTGTTATATAGGTTTAGAGTTTTTAGGATGTCGAGGTTTATTTTTTCAAGCCCAACCTCTTCCTT
>DUKX01000032.1 GCA_013329085.1 Methanofastidiosum sp.
ACTGCTAAAACCTTTACAGATACTGAAATTACTGCGAATACGATTACATTTACTGCGGCTCATGGATTCGGTACTATAGGGCAAAAAGTCAATCTAAAATTTAACACCACCGCTGGAACTCCTCCTACAGGATTAGTCAACAATACCGTTTATCAATTTACCATTACTTCCGCTGTGATTATGACGCTCTCTGGAATAGGAATAGATGCTTCGGGAGATTTTGAAGGTAAATTAACCAATTCATATAATATTACCAACTCTATCGCTATTGGAACTGATGTAAATTGTACCAAAGCAAATCAAGCTATTTTAGGTAATTCAAGTGTAACGGAAACTATTTTAAGGGGTAATGTATTAGCTACAAGTATTGAAACTACAGGTAATGTAACTATCACAGGTGATTTATACCGTTCACGATATGCAGAAATGTATATAAGTGAAGCCAGTGATCCCACGGATATTATTACCGCCGCTGTTTATCAACCGATGTATCCCAATGCTATAGCTTCCAGTTTAGTGGCTGGGTTTACTTTTTCAGGTGGTGAAGTGGTAGCGATTACTTCTACTGCTGATGCTGGTGGTGGGCTTGTTAGATGCACTACCGCTGGGCATACGATTGCTCAAGGGGATATGGTAACCATCAGAGGCACTACCGATTACAACGGGCATTTTATAGTCAAAGCTGTTACCGCTACTACTTTTGATATTACTGTTGCATATGTATCAGACCAATCAGGTACGGCAATGAAACCAGACCAATTCACTGCGGGCACTGGAACTGGTGGAGTCAAACGGAATGCTTTTTCACTAACTGGGCAATCTGCTGGTAATGCTAAAGATTATACCTTTAGTTTTTTGGTTTATGATAAAACCACCGATGCGTTTATTGAATGTCCAAAATGCACCAAAGCAGTTAGAACGCAATTAGCCACTGAGAAGTTTTCAGTAGCTACCAGCACGCTTAGAAACTGGGTTGTAGGGGATAAAATTGCTGTAGTGGTTAAATGTGCTGATACTACCGATATGACTATCAACAATTTGGATTTTAACATATTGTAGTATAATATAAACAGGAGGATATAATGGATAAAATTAGCATCGTAGATGGTGAAGTACAAATTGAAAAGACTGTCATAGTCAAAGAGAGAACGAACATCAAAGCCATTAATGAAAGATTAGCTTGTTTACGAGCTGACAAAGCGAATTATCAACTTGCAATTCAGGCGGCAAATAACGAAATTGATAAACTGGTGGCATTCAAAAAGGAATTAAAAGACAAATTTAATATGGAGGACTAATGGACGTATGTAATAACCATTCTGGTATGTGCCAGAACGTAGAAAATATAAAAGATAATTGCACAGAATATAGAGCAGGGTTTGACAAGAAACTTGATAAAATAGATAATAGGGTTGAAGCTGTCTCTAACAAGTTTGATGCACTACGAACTCTGCTTATTACTGTGTTAGTTGGCGTGGTGGTGAACTTGGCTTTATTACTTTTACAAAATGCTGATAAATTGTTTGCGTTTTATTATGGTCTGTTGTACTAATTATGAAGATAGCTTTAGATAGAGGACACGCCGCTATTAATCCTGATACTGGATGGTTTGACCCTGGAGCTGTAAATGGAAAATATCATGAACATGCTTTAGCTCAAGGGGTGATTGATGAAATTATTAAAAAAATAAAAAATAAAATTAATTTTTTCGTACCCAAACCAACATGGGATACCAGAACACGCTACAATGAAGCTATTCAAAATGGATGTGATTATTACCTTTGCATCCATATTAATGCTTCTACCAATGCTTCTGCGAATGGAGCTGAATGCTGGTGGTTTAGAAATAACTCCAAACCATTTGCAGACCAAATCATGCAGAACTTGAAACTGTTTAAAAACAATGGAGTCAAACAAAAAGATGGAGTCTTAGGACAAAGCATTGCTACCATTCCGTATGCGTTTTTAGAGTTAGGGTTTATTTCTAATACAAATGACCTTAACAAGCTGTTATATCAAAAGGAAGAGATTGCTTCCAATATTGTAAAAACATTAGAATATTTTTCGGGGGTGAAGGTGGAAAAAAGAAAAGCTGTATTTAACATGCAAGGAGCAGATAACGAAAAACTTTATCTCTATGATGAGCAGGACAAACTTGTTGAAATAGTAGGCATATCCCATCATCCTGTTTCACTAAAAGGAACAGCGATGATACCTGTCTCATCATTAAGAGCTTTAGGATTAACCGTTACTTGGCATCCAGAAACTAAACAACTTGAAATTACTTATTAGGAGGATTTAAATGAGTTCACAATTAATGACTGTTGTTCAGTATTTGTTAGCAAGTTCGCTAATCATCCCACCTCTTATTGAGTTTATTACTCATAAAGTAAAAGGTGGATGGAAGTTAGGCTTAATGGCTACTGTGTCATTAGGTATTAGTGTTTGGCAGAGCTATACTCAAGGTGCTTTTATAGGTGTCGTATGGACTGATATTCCAATGGTTATAGGATTAGCTTCAGGACTATTGATGTTAATGTCCAACAACTGGAACACTATGTTCAAGAAATTTATGAATCCTTTTCTTGACAAATAGAAATTTTATGATACAATAAATCTGGAGTGAATGTTAAAGCTCCAGGTAGTTGTAGGAACGTTCCGTAGAAGCCCCAGTACATAGAATGGCTGGGAAGAGGGAGAACTAGGGATTCCTGGGTCTCCCTCCCTTTATTTTAATCAAACTTTCAATGTAACATGACCGATGTTATATATCAACCGTTTTTGATTGATTTAACATACACGACGACATACAAGCGATGCCTATTTCAAAAACAAAGCTACTACATTAATTAACCCTGACAACAAATAAAACAAAGACTTAGGATAATTTCCAACACATAATTCTACTACAGCTCCACATGCATTACAAAATAATTCATTAAAATACCTCTCTCTCATGCACGATATTATTCATGGTGGTATGATTGTACCTCATAGCATTAAATCGTTGCTGTGCGTTTGTTTATTCATCATCTGGTAATAATTCCACCAGTTGAAGAACCAAATCTTTAATCTTTTCCATGTTATTGGTTTTCTTTTCTTGTTCTACATTGCGTACAGTGAGCCAGTCCAAAAACTTTCGGTTTCCATCTAAGTCCAAGCAATGCTCACCATGAACATTAAAAACATCATACAAAACGTTTCCGTCTCCACTGTAGCACCACTCTATAATCTTTAGATTAGAATTAATTATAAGTTTAGCAGGAACAGCATCCTCATCACAAGAATCATACACTTCAATAGGTTTATCCCAATCTATCATTCTTTCACCTCCTCAATGTTTGAAATATTTACATTTTTAAAAATCTTATCTTTTTCTTTGTATTTTGAGTAGTAGTTGCTCGCTTTATCTTCTAAAATGTTACGAACCACAATCTCTTCTCCTGCCAGGTCTGCATATTTCTTTAGTCTGTGTAGTGCTTCTGCCAAGTTATCCACAGAATCCCGCTCAAAAATTACCGTAGTGAATCTTCTTTTCCAGGGAGTTGCACATGTCTCATTTTTGTTTCTTGTATCATAATTTATTACATATTGCATTACATTGCACCATGCTTTTTACAGTGAAAAGAATACAATCTTCTAAATCCAAAATGCCAACATTTCTTACAAAGATAGATTTTGCGAATAAATTCACATAATAGGTAGGACTTTTGTATAGTGTAACCACATTTTCGGCAGGAGTATTCATAAATCATTCTTGTGCCTTCCTTTCTGCCCTAAGTATACAATTTTCTACAACAACTGTAAAAGTGTTAGTGGTGCAATAGTGGTTTAGTTGTTTGTTTATATCATCTAAAACATCCTCACAATGCTCTACCTTAAAAAACTCTGCTGTTCCAAGACACGATAACATTAAATAATCGTTACCCTCTTCTACAGTGCGTTTAAACACACAATGTTCCGCAGGGTAAATACCGTTTTTTGTTCTAATTAATATCACTTTAAACCTCCTCTTTTTTTAATATTTCTAATCGTTGATTCCCAGCACCAGTCTGGCTCTGTGATAGTTAAAGACTTACTCCCGTCCCATTCTTCACCCCTTTCTCTATAATAGATGTTTTCTGTTATCCTGACACCTATTTTAAATCCTTCTACTTCATTCTTTAATTGCTCATAGGTTAAATTATACATAGGACAATTATTACATTTATGTTCGATTCTGTCAAGTACAAACTTTTCTGAACCTGTATATATCATAGTAATATATCCAGAAGCCACAGCCACAATCAGTAGAATAACAATATATCGCACCACATTAAGAAACTTTTCCATTATCCCACCTCTTTGTTTCTTAGTGTTGCTAAAGGTATATCACCATATAACAGGCTCAACACTGCTTTTCCACTTTTATCGAAAACATAGTAGTAGTCAACGCTACCCGAATGATATTTCACTAAAATTAATTGATTGACTTGGTTATTTAGAATTTGTGCTTGGCATACCTTCTTTTTTGACCAAACAATCTCTACAGGCTTATTCATATCTATCATTATCCCACCTCCAGCCTTCTTAAATCATCTAAAATATCTGCATATGCCCATAATTGCCCTTTGTCAAAGCTGGCTACTGTTTCGTAATGGAGCGCTTCATTATAATCCACGTTTCGTCTTGCTATTTTGACAAGTCTTTCAAGTTTTTCAATTAGTTCTTGTTTTGTCATCACTTCACCTCTTTCTGTATAATGGGAGCAAATATTCTCACGTCTACGCTATCATTGTCGTTGTCTCGAAAAACTAAGTAGTCACCATCTGTCTTGTAAAATCTATAATCTTCTGGCAGTTCGAAATAAAAGTACTCATCTACACAATCTGCAAAGTCTGCAATCTCGTCGTGTCCGTCGTTTAAATGCTCACTATGTTCATCACACCAATGACATGCGTAGGAGTTTTGTATTTCGCCATCCATGCTGTATTTCCAATGAGGAATGTTTGGAGAACCCTTTGGGATGGTTCGAGAGCAATAAGCACACTGGTGGTCTTTTCTGGTCTTTTTCACTACATTGCTTTCTATCCAACCATTGCTCATTGTTTATCCCACCTCCATACATTTTTGATAATATTCACAATACTTCTCACACTTCCATCTATATTCTTTTTGGCAATCTTCAATAGCAGGAAGCTTCTTTAAATCATAATATCCCTTAATGAAATCCAATCGCTTAATAGCATCTTGTACTAACTTCTCATCTATTGAAATAGGTACAGCTAAACAAGTGGGTAATGATTGATGGTTAAGCTCATCCATTTTAGCAAAGTAATACAACTTCGCAGATGTTACTTCAATGCCATGCTGTTTAAGACCATGAGCATATACCGACAACTGTCCGATATAATCTTTCTTTTTTAACCATTCCCATTTAGGCTGTCCTTCTTTATCAAGAGAAATCATTTTAATCGTTTTGAAATCTATCAGTTCATAAGTTCCATCTTCTTTAGGAGATAAACAGTCAGGCTGTCCCGAGAGTTGATAATTTCCTAAATTAAATTTAATTCTTTTTTCTTTTATNNGGTTCAATAAACACCTCATAATATTGATTTAACAATACATTCCTTGGACAATTCCAAATCATTGATGGGGAAAACATAGCTCTCTCGTCTTTAGCTCCATCAATAATAAAATCTAAATAAGGTCTTGGCATACATTCTCTGTCGCATGAGGAACAATCTTTGAACTCTACCTCACCTTTTTGACAGTTAAAACCTTTAATCATTCTATTTCTCCATTCTTAATCTTTTCATCTATTTTTTCTCTGTAGATAGTCCACATATCACTTCCAAGTTCTTTAGGAAAACCTGGTGCTTCGCCTGGTTGTTGCATCTCTTTCAATGCTTCAATTAAACACAATGTCATTAATGCACTGGTATCCAACATATCTGACATATCGTGTATCTCGCTTAGATATTCTTTGTAAAGCTCTCTTGCTCTTTCTTTAATTGTCGTTATATTTCCTCCCATGTTTTTTCTCTTTTAACTTGAATTGTTTCACAGCTTAACTTAACTTCTTTCACTTTACCCATCCAGAATAAATATTTTGTATATAGTATAGCATTATTTTCAAGAACGTCAATAGCTTGTTGATAAGAAGATTTTAATTTTTTGTTTACTGGAGGAATACCAAACCATAAATAATTTAACACATCAATTAATACAGGGATAAATATTCTTTCTATCTTACCATGAGGCTTAATAGAACAATCAAAGAGCTTTACCTCTTCACCCCTGTTCCACAACCAGAACCATTCATCAGGAACAGACCATAACAATCGTGTCCAGTTGCATTGCTCTACATCAGTCGAACGGAGATAAACATTGCGTTCCATAGGACACTGAGTAAGGTTGCCATAAATCATTGTTGGTCACCGTGCGTTTCAAAAAGTTTTTCAACGCAAACACCATATTGAGAGGATGTATTAATCAGCCACAGATATTCCTCCCATTCTATCTCTCTGCTAAGTTGTCTAATTTCATCATCTGACTTTTTCCAGAGTTCAAATAGCTTTTTGATATGCTTTACTTTTTTTTCCATTACATTTCCTCCTTATAAAAATCTTCTAAACTAATATAGGTAGTAATATCACAATCACTTCCTAAAAGCAATAACACTTCATCTAAATAGGATTCTAAATCATAATGTTTGCAACATTCTATATCAGTATAATCTTGTAAAGTAAAGTTACTGGCGTTAAAGATGCACCAGCCTTCAAAAGGTTCTACCACGTTTAATGATTTATCAATCCATAATTCATATTCAGGTTGTACTAAGTCCCAAGCATCAGTAAAACATTGATAAATTAACCCTTGAAGCATCTCTTTTACTGCGTTTCGTTTAATGGAATATATCTCACTTCTTTTTTCTTGTGTCATAATTCCTCCTCACTTTTAAGATGTGCTAACATTAATTGTAATATCTCTAATAGTTGTCCTTCTTTTTTAAATGCTACATTTTCACCATCGGAATAGGCTAAGGTATAGTAATCTTTCTTTTTAAGTAATGTTAATATATACTTAGGATAGGTTTTTAAGTGTCCTGGAAGCATGTTTAATAGTACCATAGGGTCTTTGTACTCTTTAGCTAATTTCAGTTCATCGTGGAAGCCCATTTATAATACCTCCTCTAATTTTATTTTAATTATTTTTTCTATTTTTTTTACATTGCTTCTATCAAACTCTGGATTCCATGTCTTTTCATTCTCAAGAGATTTTTTAAGGTAGTCCAGACTCACCGCTTTTTTAAGTTTATAATCATTGATATTCCACTCTCCTCTGGCATCGAGATATTTATATTGACGACCTTCTTTGATTCTTACCACTGCATGTCCTGGTGCTCTATATCCTTTGAAATCCCTTTTTTTATCTGCGAAAAAGAATATCTCTGGTTGTAATCCTTCTTGTTTCAATGAATGATATAAAGCTATAGCGGCATAACCACATCCACCAAAACTTAACGCTGGAATGCTGTTAATAGGTTGTATCTTTTTTATAGCTTGTTCCCACTTCATCACTTCACCTCTCCTATTACTTTTAGCTTTCTTACTCTGAGTTTCCCTTCTTGACAACAGATAATATCTTTATCGTTTACCTCAACTGCTATCAGAGTGTCACCATCGTTCCAATAAAATGGAGTAGAAACGTGTAATCCTGAAGCGCAGGACTTAGCAGCATCTTCGTTGATATTTTTTGCTTTAGCAATTTTTCCATCCCGATAAAGAAAAGAATTGTCATAACAAGACGCGTATTTTCCTTCGTCAATTTTGTTGACTCGTTTGTAGAGGCAATAAATACCTTTTACAGGATACACATTTAAGGAGGACGCAACGAGAGCTTTGATGGATGTATCTTTTATGTGCCCGTATTGCACTATATGCAATTCAAAGACCCTAGCATCACCAGATACCCTAGCATCGCCATATACCTGAGCATCGCCATATACCCAAGCATCTCCATAGACCTGAGCATTGCCATATACCCAAGCATTGCCAGATACCCTAGCATCGCTACAGACCCTAGCATTGCCATAAACCTGAGCATATCCATAGACCTGAGCATATCCATAGACCCTAGCATTGCCATATACCTTAGCATCGCTACAGACCCTAGCATCGCCATATACCCAAGCATATCCATAGACCCTAGCATCACCATATACCTTAGCATTGTCATAAACCCAGCAGTCTCCCTCATGGGATAGGTTAGCTTCTTTTTCTATGAGTCCCCCTTTTTCACCTTCTTTAACATTGCCAAAATCTCGTAGCGCTATAATACGATACATTGATTCTTCTTTAATCATTTCATACTTTTTCATTACAATACCTCACTATAAGTAACTTGCAGATACAAATAATCATCTTCTTTAAAAATAATAGGACGAGCTTCACCCTGGTTTTCAATCTTTACAAACTGTTCCTTTAAAGGGTTAAGACCATCTAGCAGTTGCTGTGGTTCAATCACAAAGCTCATCGGTTGAGTTCTGATATACAAATCCATTTTAGATGAGGAAACAATCTCTTCACCTCTATCACGATTCAGCTCTTCAACCACCAGAGATTCACCATCACATTTAATTCGAGCAAAGCTTTTCATAGGGCTTAACGCATTAATTAATGGCTTTACAGGTAATGTAACAAAGGGTAAGACCTCTTGAGGGATGATTCTTTGATAATCAGGGAAAACTCCAACGAATGATTCGTGATAAGAAGTAAACCCTTCACCTTCAATGACTATCCATTTTCCAACTTGTGAGATAGTCTTTGCGTTTGGTAGTTTGTTAATCACATTCAAATGTTCCATGCTCAAAATCACATCAAAAGGAATGGTTGATTTCATGGTCATTAATCGTTGTCCATCGGTAGCCGCCATTTCATCTTTGGTGAAGTTAACCGCTGTGAAAACAACATTAAAATCAACCTTCTTTGGAGGAATGCTTTTAACCTTTTCATAGCTTTCCTGAAAGTCTTTGAGATTAAATTCTACTGATGGCATATTATTTACTAATGGAATTTCAGGGCTACCATCTCGAGTAATGTCAAGAGCAACATTTCTTTCAGAAGAGGAAACCATCAACTTATTGCCCTCAGTGTATATCACAAAGTGGTCATTCGGAATAGCCTTTTTGAGTTCGTAGAAATTCACCTCAAACTTATCAGCAAAAACAAAAGGAACAACCACCATAGACCTGCTATCTGTTCTTACCATTTCGTTGCCAGTGAAAGCAATGTTATTAAGAAAAGAAAAGGTCTTGCCCTGTTTTTTAAACCCTTCAAATGCCTTCAGTTGCTTCTTAAATTCTTTACCATTCATTTTGCACCTCCATATGTCTTGTAATTTATTTATAAAGTCTTTATAGCACACATTTTCCAGTTGTCAAGTATCAAGTTTTAAATTAGATTTTTACGCACATATTCATAGCCTTTGGGTGTTAAGCCTCGCCCTCTGGATGTAATTTCAATATAATCTTTTCTGTATAGATAGTTTTCTACTGTATCTCGGACGGTCTTAATATCCAATCCCAAAGAATTAGATATATGCTTTTCAGATGCTATGCCCTTGAATAGGGTCAACATATA
>DUKX01000059.1:0-906 GCA_013329085.1 Methanofastidiosum sp.
GAGTGGAATTATGCAACAAAGCATTTTAAGAACAACACTTATAAAGTTCTTGTAAGCCGTTTCTTTTAATGATTAATCCAAATAATACAAGAATGGTTCCCGGGTGGAAATTCGCACCGGTTCCGATATGTTATGGTGGGGATCTAAGAGCAATTGCATTCTGCTGTCACCCCGGGTACCCTTTAACATTTTCATTCAAGTGTGGCCTTCCTAAAGCTTTAGAAGAACTTGGAATAACTAAGGAAGAATACATCGAAATAAAAGATAAGTTCTCAAAAGAGCATGACTGGGATAGCGAGCTTGTCTGCTTCAAATCACTTTCTTACTGTTGCATGAGGAGAAGTGGATGCATGGGCGGAAGAGATATAGCCCTATCAGCTAAATACGAAGATGAAAAAGCTTATGAGAAATATTTTGCCCTAAAAAGAAAGCTCTGTGTTGAAATATTAAAAAAGGCTAGAAATAAAGAAAAAGTAAAGGAACTTCTAGAGTATGAGCTTTCTAGACCAGAGCCTTTAATCGAATAATATTATTTTTTATACTGTCTTTTTTATTGAAGACTGCTGAGCCTGCTACAAGTATATCTGCGCCAGCATCTCTGATCTTCTTAATGTTTTTTTCAGTTACACCGCCATCTACGAGAATCTCTATATCGCTACCCTTTACTAGTTTTTTTGCTTCTTTGATCTTTGGAAGCATTGTTTCAATAAAACTTTGTCCGCCAAATCCCGGATTTACAGTCATTAAAATAAGTAGATCCATTGAGTCTAGAAGATGAGTTATAGTATTTACAGGAGTTGATGGATTCAAGGCTATCCCTGATTTTACCTTCAATTCCCTGATTTTGTTCAAAAGTCTGTGTGGGTGGTAGGATGCTTCAATATGAAAAGAGATGTAGTCAAGAGA